>CAZYOC010000125.1:0-10828 GCA_964648415.1 uncultured bacterium
AAGCTACACTTCGTTCCGGTTCCAGCCTTCGCTGGAATGAGAGACATCAGAATTCATGCAACAGGCCCTATATGCAACCCGCTGCCGGGGTTGAAAGATCTGGTCAACCTGTCCCCGGGGTGCGCGCCAGACAGACGGCGCGAACCTTGGGCTATGGCAAGAACCACTGCCGTGGTTCTTTCGTGAAATATCCGGGGCAGTCTGGCCTGTTTTTTCGCAGGACCGCACCATGCAGCACTCCACCACCGATACCATTGCCGCCCTCGCTACCGGCGCGCACCCGCAGGCCATCGGCATGGCCCGCCTGTCCGGCCCTCGCGCCTGGGAGATCGTACTGGCGATGCTGCCGGACGAGCAGCGTGAACGCGGCCTGAAGCCCCAACGCGCGCGTGTCGTGACCCTGGCGGACGACCATGGCGGCCTCCTGGACCAGGCGGTGCTCCTGCCCTGGAAAGCGCCCCATTCCTACACCGGCGAGGACATGGCGGAGGTGATGTGTCACGGCGCTCCGGCGGTGTTGCACCTGGTGCTCCAGCGGCTGGTGGAGCTGGGCGCACGGCAGGCCGAGCCGGGCGAGTTCACCCTGCGGGCCTTCCTCAATGAAAAGCTGTCGCTGGACGAGGCGGAAGCGGTGGAACGCCTGATCGGCGCACAGACCGCCACCGCGGTACGTAGCGCGGCGCGGCAACTGGACAGCGGCTTGCGACGCCAGGTGGAAGCGCTCCTGGCCGAGGTGGTCGACCTCCGCAGCCAGACCGAAACAGCACTGGATTTTGTCGAGGAGGAGATCGCCCTTTTGGATCCCGACGAAGCCGTCGCGCGTTTGGAACAAACCCTCAGCGCCATCCAGAGATTGCGCAGCCAGTATCAGGCGGGGAAAATCCTGAACCGTGGCGCCACAGTGGCCCTGGCCGGTCCGCCCAACTCCGGGAAAAGCACCCTGTTGAACTGTTTTGCGGGCCAGGACCGGGCGATTGTCAGCGACACGCCGGGCACGACACGGGATTTTGTGGATGTCCTGCTGGATTGGGAAGGTGCGCCGGTGCGGGTGATTGACACAGCAGGACTCCACACCGGTTCGAGCTCTGTTGAGCAGGCCGGGATCGAACGCGCGCGCCGGATTGTACGTGACGCCGATGTGGTGATCTGGTTATGCGCGCCCCCGGAGGATCTGCCGCCGCCGGACGAGCTGGAGGTTCACGGTTTCCTGCGGCCGGTGTACGCCATGGCCGACCGCGAGCGGGCGTTTCCGCGGCCCTGGCCACGCGTCAGCGGAACCACCGGTCAAGGGTTGGAGGAGCTCAAGACGGAGATCGTAGACCATTTGTTGGCGGGACACGACCCCGGCGCGGTGGTGGTGGCTGAACAGCGGCATTTTGATTTGCTGGGCGACGCGGAAGCCGCCTTGCAGCGAGCGGTTGCGCTGCTTCTGAACAGCGGCGTGCAAAACCTTGAGTTGCTGGCGGTGGAGCTGGGGCTGACGCATGAAGCGCTGGGGACAATCACCGGGATCAACCATACCGAGGAATTGCTCACCACAATCTTTTCTCGGTTCTGTATCGGGAAGTAACGTGTTTCACGTGAAACACTCGGCAACCCTTGACACGCCCCGATTCTCGGGGTGCGCCCGGAGCTGAAAACTCTCATTTGCGCGAAGCCGGTGAATCGCGTACCTTAAGCGCCTTGACAAGCGGTGAAGGACAGTCGCAGATGGTGGATGTTGCAGTCATAGGAGCCGGTCACGCCGGTGTGGAAGCCGCCGCGGCCGCGGCGCGGGTCGGGGTTAACGTCGCCCTGATCACGCTGGATCGGCGCGCCATCGCCCGTCTCTCCTGCAACCCCGCCATGGGCGGAGCCGCCAAAGGGCAACTCATCAAGGAAATCGACGCCCTGGGCGGCGTCATGCCCCGCGCCACCGACCTCGCCGCCATCCAGTACCGCATGCTCAACCGTTCCAAAGGCCCCGCCGTCTGGTCCCCGCGCGCCCAGGTCGACCGTGATCTCTACACCCAACGCATCACCAACCTGTTCACCCGCCGCTACCCGCAGGTCGACGTGATCGAAGATGAAGCGGTGGCGATCCACAGCGCCGGCTCCACCTTCACCGTTGCCGGAACCGCCGGCTCCAGGCGCCGTGCTCGTACCGTGGTGATCTGTTCCGGCACCTTCCTCAACGGCCTGGTGCATATCGGCCGCCGGAACTGGCCCTCCGGGCGTTACGTCGAACCGGCCGCCGCCTCGCTGACGCGCTCTTTGCAGGAGTTCGGCTTCCCCATCCGCCGCTTCAAGACCGGAACACCGCCTCGTGTCTGGCGGGATACAATTGATTTTTCACAACTTGAACGCCAGGACAGCGACAGCGACCTCTGGTTTTTCAGCTACGAGAGCACGGTGCGGGAACTCCCGCAACAGCCCTGTTGGCGGGCGTATTCCACACCCGACACACATGCGCTGGTCAGCAACAACCTGGAAGACTCCCCGCTTTTCAACGGGACCATCCAGTCCACCGGACCACGCTATTGCCCCTCCTTTGAGGATAAGATCGTGCGCTTCCCCGACCGGGAACGGCACCCGTTGATCCTGGAACCCGAGGGCATCGAGCACGACTGGTACTACCTGAACGGGTTCTCGTCGAGCCTGCCGGAAGAGGTGCAGCTCGCCGCGGTGCGTACGGTCCCGGGGTTGGAGCAGGCGCGCTTCGGGCGTCCCGGGTACGCCATCGAGTACGACATCGTGCCGCCGGAAGAACTCCGCCGCACTTTGGAAACAAGGCGTGCGCCCGGCCTCTACCTCGCCGGACAGATCAACGGCACCTCCGGATACGAAGAGGCGGGGGTGCAGGGCCTGGTCGCCGGGGCCAACGCCGCGCTGGCGGTGAAGAATGAACCGGCGTTCACCATGGGCCGCGACGAAGCCTACGCCGGGGTGTTGATCGACGACCTGCTGACCACCCATCCGGACGAACCCTACCGGATGTTCACCAGCCGGGCGGAGTACCGGTTGCTGCTGCGGCAGGACAACGCTGAAGAACGGTTGGGCGAAAAGGCGTTTGCCGCCGGGCTGATCGACCGGGAACGGATCGAGGGGATTCGCGAACGGTTGGCGAAACGCGATCATTGGATCGACATCCTCCGGCGCTCTTCGCTTCCCCGCCGGGCGGTATTGGCGAACGATCCGGAACCGGATCGGGTCGAGAACGCGGCGCACCTGGTGAAGCGTCCCGATGTCCGGCTGGCTCATGTTCTGGCCGCATTGCCGGAACCGGAAGGCAACGGCGGGCTTCAGGATCCGGACTTGCACCGCGCGGTGGAGATCGAGATTGTGTACGAGGGCTACCTGGAGCGCCAGCGGCGCGAGGTGGCGCGTTTGAAGGCGCAGGAGAGCCGTACCATTCCCTTTTCCCTGAACTTTGAAACGATCACCGGCTTGTCGGCGGAAGCGAGGCAAAAATTGCTGCGGCATCGTCCGGAGACGATCGGCCAGGCGTCGCGGATCGCCGGCGTGACCCCGTCAGACATCGCCCTGCTCTTGGTAACGATGAAGAAAACTCAACAGGAGACGCTTGCGTGAATCAGCGGAAACCCGGCAATAAACCCCAGCGTCCGAAGGGCAAAGGCCGCCCGGGCAAGGACAGCAACTCTCGCCGCTCGCAAAAGTACAAAGGCGGCAAACCCGGTCCGGACAAGCGGCGTTCGGAGCGTTCCAGCGACCGTCCGCGGAAACAGGAGCCGCCTGCGCGGGCGTCGGTGGCGCCGACGAAGAAACGTTTACGCCGGAAGAGCGGCGGCGCGCCATCGGATCCGATTCTTGAACTGTTCCACACCCAGGAGCCGGAACTGAGCGTCGCTTCCATCGAGGCTTTGCTGGGAAAGGCCGGCGTCCCACCTGAACCCGGTTTGGTTCATCAGTGTTTGCAGTACCTCGGGATCCTGCTGGAGTTGAACGACGAGATCAACCTGGTTTCGCGCGCCACTCCGCGTCACGCCGCCATGTTGTCCCTGCTGGACAGCTTTACCGCGGCGCTGAGGGTGCGGCCGCTGTTGCCGGGAAAAACACTGCTCGACCTCGGCTCGGGCGGCGGGTTCCCCGGGATCCCTTTCAAGCTGTTTGAGCCCAGTCTCCGTGTGACGCTTTTGGATGCGCGGCGTGCGAAGACCATGGCGTTGCGGCGCATTGTGGAAGATCTGGAGCTGGAGGATGTGGAGATCGAGCATGACCGTGCGGAGATTTTCCCGGACCACAACGATACCCGGTTTGATCTGGTAACCGTCCGCGCGGTAGGATCGTTGAAGGAGGTGTTACCTGTTGCGCGGCCATTACTCGCCGAGGGAGGAACACTGCTTGCCTGGAAGGGACCGGAGGGGATGCGCGAGTGGAAGGAATCGGGTCAGGACACGGTTTTCAGCCTGGACAAGCGCCATTTACTCACTTCCATCCGCAGTGTCTATGTGTTCACACTGAAAAGCTGACGTGTTTCACGTGAAACAGAAATCGCCTATTCCATCCCGGGGTCGATGCCATCCTGGGTTTTTTCCTGGTACAGGCGGTCGTCGTGGGGGTAGTACGGCTCGTAGTCCGAGTCGAGCATGACCGCGATCACGGTGGCGACAAACGCCACCACCACGGACGCCAGGAAGACGATCAGGTAGCGCTTGGTGTTCACGCTGAGTCGACTCCACAAGCTCTTCTTTTTTCGTCTACGGCGAGCCATCCAGCACCTTTCCGGTCAGGTAGGAGACGTTCTTGGGTTTATCAGGATCCTCTGGCGGGGGTTCCTCTTCCCCGCTTTCGGCCTTTTCGCGTGCATCCAACAGGTCGGGCACGGTGACCACCAGCGCCGCCAGGAACCAGAAGGGCTCCATCACCCGTACAATAATAAAGGTATTGGCGCCCACGGCATGCAAGAGCAAGCCCCAGTATCCCGCGATAAATCCGATGATCATCCCATGCCAGATGGGGTGTTTTTCCTCCGGGACCCGCTCCAGGGAGCGCTTGGCCGTGCGGTGGATGGAGATCAGCAAGCCGATGAAGAACAGGAATCCCAGCGCGCCGGTCTCCGCCAGCACACGAAAATACTGAGCGTCCTTAAACCCCGCACCGGTTACACCCCAACCGAAGAAGGGCCGTTCCGCCCACTGCACCAGGGTCGTTGACCAGGACTGAATCCGTTCGGACGTGGAGGGATCCAGCGCGGTGCCGCCCACTTCCACCACATCGCTACGAATCTGGTTGTCCGGGGAGAACGTGTACTCGATCCGGTCCCACACGGTTTGCGGCATGACAATCGGCGTGAACAGCATGCCTACCATGCAAACCGCGATAATCGCTTTACGTTTCGAGGAGTAAAAGATCAACGCCATGATGGCGGGGAACAGTGACATCCAGGAGGAGCGGGACAGCGTGTACGCGAAGGGAATCAGCATCACGAACACCGCCAGGCCCATCCGGAAGAGATCCTTGGCGCGCTTGACGCCGGTCATCATCCCCATGATGATGGACATGATGAGCACCAGGTAGCCGCCGAGGGTGTTCGCCTCTCCCCCTTCCCCCTCGAAGGGTGCGGAGACACGCACTCCGCTGGGAATCTGGCTGATGGCGTACAGGCTGACCACGATCGCGGTAAAGATCATCAGCTTCAGATAACGCTTCAACATGTCCATGTCTTTAATATGTGAAAGCACCATGAAATAGATCAGATAGTATTGGAAATACTTCACATTATAAAGAATACCTATCATTGGCTTAACATCGCCAAAGAAAATGCCCAGAATGGTGGAAAAGAGGCTTGCGCCGATATAGATAAAGATGGGCCGATTCAGCGGCGACGAACGGAAGATGCCTAAATCCTTGTTCACCGCGGTCTTGATCAGCCAGGAGAACATGATCAGGCCGAGCATCAGGTCGTCGATGCGGATGACCACACCGCGGTGGGCCATCTGCCCCGCCCCGCCGGCGGAACCCAGGGTGAATTCCGGGGACAGCAGCATGGACAGGATCAGGATGTAGAGCGCGAAATCGGTGTTGAGGAAGGCGAACAGGAAGACGCCGACGCCGAGGACGACCATGATGGCGAGGCCTTCACTGAACCCCACCAGGCTGCTGACTCCGAAGGCGAGGACCATCAACAGCAGGAAGCCGGCGATGGTTACCAAGCGGGCGTTAGGCCCGGAAATCGTGTCGCTGCCGGGGAACAACATCGGTTACCCCCGTGAGCGTCTGCGTTTTCCTCCCCCGAGCCCCTTGACACGGTCCAGCAGGGTCAGTTTGCGATGGCCGCCCTTTTCGCTGACAAGTTCATCCTGCCGGCGGTTCGCGTCCCCGTAGTAGCGCCCGTAATAGTAGTGGGAGCCGGAGTACCCGGCGATATTGGCTTTCAGGTCGTTGAGGACCACGCCGAGCACCGTGGCGCCGACCGCTTCAAGCTGTACTTTCGCGCGTTTCAGGGCGGCGCGCGGCACTTTTCCGGTCCGGTACACCAGCAGTGTGGCGTCGCACCGGTTGGCCAGGATGGACGAGTCGGTCACCGGCAGCACCGGCGGGCCGTCCAGCAGCACAATATCGAACTCGTCGCGCGCCTCGTCCAGAAACGCTTTCATCCGTTTCGAGCCCAGCATTTCCGCCGGGTTGGGCGGAATGCCCCCACTCGTAATGATGTGCAGGTTTTCCATGCCCGGCGTCATCAGGATGGAATCCATCCCCAGGCCGCCGATCAGCATGTCGGTGACGCCTTTTACGGCATCGTGCCAATCCACGCGTCCCAGCACGATATCCGTGACGCCTTCCGCCTGTTCCAGCCCAAAGGTTTTATAGATCGTGGGCCGGCGGAGATTGCAGCCCACCAGCAGCACCCGGACACCGTCTTGCGCCAATGTCAACGCCAGGTTCACCAGCGTGGTCGATTTGCCTTCCTGCAATGCGGCGGAGGTGGCGATGATGGTTTTCACCGGCCGGTTGATGGACCGGAACTGCAACGTGGTGCGCAGGGTACGGTAGGCTTCAGCCACCGGATCCTTGGGAGTGAACTGCACCACCAGCCGTGCCACAGCATCGAGGTGGGGGTTCTCCTCCATGGCGGGGTTGTTCTTGATCAGCCGGTCGCTGACGGAATCGATGTCAATATTGGGGATCACCCCGAGCACCGGCACCTGCAGGTACTCCTCGACATCTTCAATGGTGCCGATGGAGGTGTCGAACGTCTCGAACAGGAGCGCCAGCACAAGGCCAAGCATCAGCCCGATGACAATGCCCACGCCGATCGTGCGGGCCATGTTGATGTTGATCGCCCTTTCGCTGAGCATGGCGGGCCGGACCACCACCACCTCTTCCGCCTGGTCGGCCTCTCGTATCTTCGCCTCCAGCAGCTTCTCGCTCAGGAAATCGTATTGTTCCGCACGCAGTGACACGGAACGCGTAAGCTGAACATACCGTCGCTGCGTTTCCGGCACTTTATCCAGGATGACTTCCTGTTTATCCACATAGAACTTCAGTGTATCCATTTGCATGGTATACACTTCCAGGTTGCCTCGGACCTCGCTGCGCAGGTCGCTCAGCAGCCGTGCGATGCGTTGTTCCAGCTCCATAAGCAGGGGATATTCCGGCTTGTAGCGTTCCAGCATGTTGCGTTTCTTAATCTCAAGATTGATGAGCTGATTGTTGAGGATGCCCAGCGGGCCGTCGCCCTGCGGGGAACTGATCCAGGTCAGGGTAATTGTGTCGCCTTCACTGACGACAACTCGTGCAGGTGCGCGTGACGTGTCCGCCCAGGTGCGTGGATTGATCACCCGTTTCCCCAGCCGGAGGTCGATCTGGTCGAGCTGAATCTGCAGCTCCTTGATTTCCGCTTCCAGCGCCCGTTCTTCGTTCTTCAGGTTGATCAGTTCTTCCATCCGGATGCGAACATGGTCGTCCACCACGGGATAGGGATTACGTTCCCGGAAGCGTTTCAGGGCCAATTCGGAGCTGATCAAAAGGGAGTCCGCCAGGTGGACCTGTTTTTCAATAAACTCGCGAGTTTCGCGGTCCTGGCGGGCTTTTTCCGCCCGGTGACGCTTTACGAACACTTCGGCCAGGTACTGCGCCATGTCGCGTGCTTCACGAGAGTCGCTGGAGGTGACGAAGATATCAATAATGTTGGTCTTGCCGCTGCGTTCGGTTCGCACCTTGCCGATCATATTGTTGATTCGGCGCGAGAGCCGGGGGTGATTGCGCACCTCCTGGCTGGTCATGGTGGAGTCGACAATCCCCATGCGCCGCGCCACCTCCTCCATGACCGGGAAGCTGCGGATCAACTCCTGCGCGGTTTCGATGTTATCCCAACGGGAATAGGTCAGCCGTTGCAGCAGCAGGCCGGCGACGGTGCTGGTTTCTTCAATTTTAACGGAAGAAAAGGTCGTATAGAGGGGGACACGGGATTTGCCGAAGAAAAAGCTGAACCCCGCGACGAGGATGGTGGAGAACAGAATGACCTTCCACCGGCGGCGGAAGATCCTCTGGTAATCCCGTAGATTCAGGTCGTATTGCGCCATGAGCCCCTTCTCCCCAGCGCTACCTGGTTAACAGCAGGGTCAAGGTGATGACCTGGAGCACGAGCACCGCGACCTGGGCGATACGAACCGCCTTGGTCAGGAAGGTCTCCCCCACCGGATGCGCGTACACCTGGTCGCCATTGACCAGCAGAATATCCTGGGACACATCGCCCAGGTTGTAGTAAGCTTCCAAATCGATCAAGATCCGTTCGCCCGTGTTCCTCAGCACCCAGATTTCCCGGGGT
Organism: uncultured bacterium; assembly: GCA_964648415.1. Taxonomy (GTDB): domain Bacteria; phylum Electryoneota; class Electryoneia; order Electryoneales; family Electryoneaceae. Next base: position 8,771 of record CAZYOC010000125.1, read on the forward strand.
TCGGCCTCGGGCAGCAACCCGCCGTGATCGGCGACAAAATCGGTCAGGAGCTGCGGTTTGGGCAACGGATAAATCCCTTGATGCACAAAGGCTCCCAGCAGGGTCACGTTGTGAGAAACATATTCCGTGATGCGTACAATTACCACCGGCGCGATCACAAAGCGATCCAGTTTATTCCGGATCAGCTGCTCCAGCTCCACCGGTGTACGTCCGGCCGCCACCACATTGCCGATCAGGGGCACAAAAATGGCGCCGTCCTCTTGCACGATGGTTTCAATGGGGCGGCCATCATCTTCGAAATCCCGCCGATCATAGAAAACCAGTTTCAGGCGGTCTTTCGGGCCGAGGGGATAGAACCGTGAAGCGCGGGTCAGGCTGTCGTCCTGAGCAACGACGCTGTCGATGAATTGCACGGCGTACATGGAATCAGGCGGCGCCGTCTGGTCAAACTCAAACTTCCAGTCCTGGATATCCAGCACGGTGCTGTCTGAATCGTCGTCCGGCATGGGGATGTCGGTAATTTGCTCCTGGCCGAAAAGCAGCAAGGGCAAAGCGAGCAGAAGCACCCATGTCAACACGGGTCGACTCGGCTGTTTTCTCGCTGGTATCATCTTCCCCGTCAATGTCTTTCTTCCCGATTTGCAATGAATATAGGGATCATTTTACCTGAAAGCTAGAAGTTCAGGGAATTTTTCACGTAAAATTTCACTACACTCCACTCGCTGCAAGACTTGACTTAATTCTTTTAATGCCAAACTTTTATTGTCCGAAGTATAGGTCAACTCCAACAGGTTGGTCAAACGCACACCCTGATTTCTTATCGGGGTCTCCGCTCCGCCTGTCCGCAGTAAAACCAGTTTATCCACTGTCATAGAGGGAGTCCAGTCCACAACTTCCAGATTCATGGTCGCTTTGCCGTCCATCCCTTCATGAACCAAAGAATAATCAGGAAATCGCTTCCAGACCTCGGCCTGCGCACGGGGCGGCTCGCCCAGTCCCCACGCCAGGACATCGGTCCGCTCCTGCCTCACATCCAAGAAGACCAGGTCGTCGGCGAGAAAAACGCCGCCCTGAGCCAGCGCGGCCAAGACAGCACTTGTTTTTCCGACTCCGGAGGGACCGGCCAGCAGGAGACCCTGATTATTCACCTGCACCGCGGCGGCATGGATGGCGCGCAGCCCCAACGGCGCCAACGCCGACACCAGCGCCGGCGCGATCACCTGACGCACCGGACTGTCGCTCTTCGCCCACTCCTCTTCTTCCATCACCACCCGGATCACACCCTCCCCGTGGCGAATCTCGATCACCGGACCCAGTTGAGGATGACTCCAGACTGTGCGCCGCCGGTCCTTCAACACGGTGAATACCGCATGATGCACACCCGCCAGCAACATGTCATTCGTCGACGCCCGCAAACGGCCGCATTCCAGGACCAACCGCACATCCGGCGGCGTATGCGTCTCGTCCAGTTCACCAAGCCGCAAAGTAAACGCCGGCACACCCGCCCCGCGCAGAATGTCCAGCACGACGTTGCCGATCCGCACCCGTTTCATGGCCGTTCCACCAAAAATCCACGCTCCAGCAATTGCTCGATGAAATGAGTCACGTCGCGCTGGATCACCTCTTTTTCCGCTCTCGGAACCTTCCGGCAGACCGTGTCCACCAGCTCCTCCTCCTCACACCTCGTCTTCAACAGGTTCCAGATCAGCAGGCCGGTTCGGTTGACCACGATGTAGGAGCCGTCGTTCTTGAGCAACAACAGGCCGTCATCGGTCTCCTGCACCGCCAGGTCCGGGTTGTGCGCCGGCAAGCTCATGTATGTATCCCCTCGTTAACGTCGTCCCCTGGCGGCCTGATACATGCCACCCGCTGCCGGGGTTGGTTTGCCCTTGTGTTGCCATTTTCCAACGAGTGTCATTCCTGCGAAAGCAGGAATCCAGACCGGCTCATGAAAGACACTGGATCCCGGATCAAGTCCGGGATGACATCGTGTTGTCGACCGGCATCGTGTTATCGACCGGCATCGTGCTGTCGACCGACATCGTGTTATCGACCGAC
>CAZYOC010000125.1:10928-12660 GCA_964648415.1 uncultured bacterium
GACCGGCATCGTGCTGTCGACCGACATCGTGTTATCGACCGACATCGTGTTATCGACCGGCATCGTGCTGTCGACCGACATCGTGTTATCGACCGACATCGTGTTATCGGCCGGCATCGTGCTGTCGACCGGCATCGTGCTGTCTATAGCGCGTCATCATGATAATCACCCGCCTAATCCGAGCCACCACAGCCTATTACACCAAGAAGATAGCCTGCTATATACGAGTGGTTTCTCATCGCAACATGTGTAAACCTGTCAACCTGTGAATCCCTTCACAGCTCGGATACGGCCCCTGAGATAGTCCCTCCAGGGGACGGTATTGTCACCCTCGGCGAAGAGCTCACGTGGCGGGAGGGCCGTCCGCCAAAGATACGCGAGAACCTCCCCGGGCGCATCCATCAGGTCCGCCATCGCGGCGATTCTCCTCCACCCTCCCCGGCGAACCAGGTGACCGTGAGCGATCACTGCCGTCGTGCGCCGGTCCAGCGCCCAGCGAGTCCACCGGTCCATGGGGTAGCTTTCCAACGGATGCCACTCACCACCGAACACCAGGCGCGAGAGTTCCAGCCCCACCCGGACCGCGCGCAGCACTCCCCACCGGCGGCAGCGGTTGCGAAAATGCGCCGAGTCCAGCGCCCCGCGCCACACCTTGCAGGCGAAATATAGATCCAGCAGCCAATCCAGGCGGAAGAAACCGTGACGCACACTGTGCAGCGCCGCCAGGATCAGGTGATCTTCCGGGTGGGGCGCATACAGGCTGATTCCTTCGCTCAAAGTGGTCTGCACCCGCCGGGCGAGGATGTCTCCCGTGAGAGGACGCACAGGTTCGGTCCGGTCGACCACATCCCGGTGCAGATCCACCGTGACAGGACTGTGGGGATGCTTCCAGACCTCGGCGAAACCGAACCGTTTTTGCACAGCCTGGCCCCGTTTCCAGTGAACGGTGGCCTGTTGTTCCCAGGCTCCGCTTCTCAGAAGGTCACTGATCGTGTCGAAGCGCTCCGGCTGCGCGATCAGGTCGATATCGCCCGGGTTGCGCAGCCACGGTTTCGGATACAGTTCGCCCAGCAGGAGGCCCTTGAACAGGGTGACATCGGAGGAATCGACCAGGTGGAAGAGATCAGCGAGCGCGTCGACGACAAGCCGTCGACGGGCCTGCGCGGGAACCACGGTCGCCTGCAAGCGAGCCACCGCCGAAGCGCCCAGGGCGGTTTGCCATGCCACAGATCGCCTCACCCGCTCCGCCGCGGCCGCGCCCAGACGGTGATGCAGCAGCAGATCGGCCAGTACGTCTGGCGGGAGCGTCAACGCATCGGGCGGCGGATGTCCGGTCAGCAGACGCGCGGCGTTGCGAACCAGCCTGTTGCGTTCAGCCGCCGAAAGCTGCGATTTGCCCCGGGCAGCTTGATGGGAGACCCCAGGGTACACAGTCACTTTTTCCATGAACGATTCGCCCACGTGTTTCGCCTTCCTCTGGTCGCTGCCCGGGATTCGTTCGTGAATTATCCGGGTTGGTGAAAAGGGGACTGTTACCTTTTCAAACCTTGCTATCACCTCACATTCACAACGATGTCTCCGAAAAGGTAACTGTACCACTTTTCACGCCTGTCTAGCGATTCATTGTCGGAAAAATGAGACAGTTACCTTTTTGATTCACACTGTACGAGACACAAAACTTCTCGCAGCAAAAAGGTAACAGTCCCTTTTTCCGCCGGAGCAAATGCAAACC
>CAZYOC010000126.1:0-12576 GCA_964648415.1 uncultured bacterium
CCAACTCGCCCGTGACAAGCAGAACCTATCATAGCTGGCGCAATGGACCACTAGTCCTCGAAAGCTTCCAGAACCTCTGCTTCAGACTGAGCACTGCGAAGTTTGCTTTTCACCCCGTCACGGCTCAGGAAACGCACCAGAGCGGCGGTCATCTTCAGGTATTCATCCACGCAGTTGCTGGGAATGGCGGAAAAGAAAACCAGGTCGGCGTCACGGTCATCCGGGCTATTAAAATCAACAGGTTGCTTCGGACGGGCGAAGGCGAGGATCATCTTGTTCACGGCAGACGTGCGGGCATGAGGCAGCGCCACGCCGGCGTTGATCCCAGTCGCCATCTCGTCCTCCCGGTTGATCGCATCTTCGGCCAGTTTTTCGCAGTCGGTCACCGACGGGTCCTCCGCCAACCAGCGAGCAACCTCACGGATCAGGGTATAGCGGTCCTTCGCATCCACATCCAGGAAGATGTGCTTGTGTTCCAGCAGTTGCTTCACGTTCTTGATGGTCATCTCAAACCTGTCCTTTTACTTGCAAGCAGAGCGTTTCACATGCTTCAAGCTATGTTGCAAACTATTTGCCCCGGGCAGCTTGTCGTGAGCAGCAGGATTTCAGATGGCCCACAACAAGGAACACCGCCCGGCATCCCTGGAACACTAGCCTCTGCGGCGAATCTTTTCCAGCTCGCGGCGTTCTTTCTTGGTTGGCCGCACACCCTCCCGTCGAGGCCCCCTGGTGCGTTGCGCCAGTTGGATCAGCTCTTTCTGTTCCTTGATCTCTTCCGGGGTCTCGTCACGCCACAACGTCTTCGCCTCGTCCTTCGATACGCTCTTGCCGGGCAACTCCAGCAGGCGGACATGGCGGTAGAGCCCCTTTTCACGGATCTTGATCAGCACCGGCGCAGAGATCTCCAGCGACGCTTTCGCGGGGGAGTCGTCCACCAGGATACGTCCCTCGCGGCAGGCGTCGGTCGCTTTGCTCCGGCTCTTGAACAGACGGGCGCGGAACAGGGCGTGATCCAGTCGCATGCCTTTTGCCATGGTATGCGTCCTCGTCAAGGGTCAGGTTTCAGCGCCGGTTTTCAAGCTGTGCAAAGCTACGAACCGCGGGCGACGGTCTCAAGTCCCGTGGCGCTCGAGGCCCCGCCGGAGCTGAGCGGTTCTCCTTGTATACCTCTTCTCCGGGGTAAAGTCAATGTTCTCAAAACAGAAAATCATCGCCGGGGAGGGAAAGCACCTTGACTTATTCCCCGGGTCTTGATACTATATTATGCTAACGGTTCACTAACGCCAAGGAGTCCCCGATGAAACGTGGCCGCTCGGAAACGGTTGAGGCCTTGGCACGCCCACGGTTATCACGCCGATATCCCGTTTCGGTTCTGCTTAGCGTGTGCCTGCTCTTGTTGACGGCGGGATTGCTTCCGGCCGAAGTCATCGAGGAGACCGGCTCGCTACGTGGCTTCCTCGCCGGGGATTGCCCCACCGCCGCCTACGACAACTGGATCAGTCACACGACGGAGGGGATCGCCAATCCCGGCTATAACCACTACGGTCCCACCGGGCTTGACCGTCAGCTGAATGGCTTCGGCGACTTCCGGCAACTGCCGGACAACTACACCGGCCGCTCCTGCATGGAGCACTGGCAAACCATCTTCAGCGCTTTCCTCGAGGGCCGCCTGGAAGATGCCGACATCCTGCTGGCCGATTCCGCCGACATCTACCGTTACGAAGTCGTCCGCTTCCATGATACCGAGTTCGACCGTGACTACGGCATCCTCCGCGAAGTTCTTGATGACAGTTACGTGGATAACGCCGGCACCCCGGCGAACCCGGAAGATGACGTCACCGGCGGCTTTCAGAACGCCTGGGGTGTATACATCATCAACCTGGATTCCCCGCGTCCCTACTTCTTGGTTCAGATGGTCCACCCCAACGATGACTTCCTTGGAGTTCAAGCAGCGGTTGAAATATTTCTTGGAAGCAACGCCGGCGCACTCAGCATCGCCGGGTGTGGACGTGAAGTCCTGTGGACCCAGGAAGGCAGCTATGCCAACAGTAAATCGCTGTCCGACCCCTCCCGCTACCCGGTCAGTGTGACCATGGCGTTTCAGAACGCCTTCAACCATCGCTTTGAGTCCCAATATCCGCCAGGTACGATGGTCATGCAGTGCCACAGCTTCGATTATACCCACGAAACCCCGAAGTCTGTGATCCTGTCCGCCGGTCAATACGAAACCTTTATCCACAAGCCGTTGTGGGACCGTACCCCGGTCAATCACGACTTCATCGCCCTGACACCGCCTGCGCCGGTGCCCGCCTTCAGCTTCGGCGTACATGAGCAGGTCGCCATCGAAGACTACTACTGGCTGAACTATCCGGAAGAAACGCCGTACTATTATCACCTGACGCAGGTGGATTCGGTGCAGATTCCGCGAGCGACTTACCTGCGGTGTGATCCTAATAACGTGCAGGAAAACACGCTGCACGAGAACTACCTTTCCGGGTCCACTTACGAGAACTTCATCCATTTCGAGCTGGATGAATTCCCGACGGTATTATGGGACGCCGGTTTGGACTGGGAAGACCTGATCGGCCCGGAACGTCCGCCGACATACGAGACCTTCGCAAACCTGATGGAGTATTACGACCCGTTTTACCAGGCCATCTACGACTGGTTTGACCTGCTGGACAGCCGTCAGGATACGGTCGGCCCGGACACCCTGCACAACATCTTCGCCTCCCAATCCGGCAACAACTATCCGTATGTCCACTGGACACCGATCAAGGACACGGATTTCGTGACATACGAAGTCCTGGCCGACACCCAGGAGCTGACCGAAGAGAGTCCGGTGGTCTGGGATTTCCACAATGACCCGGAACTGCGTGAGATGGGCTATGACGGTTGGACTCAGGTGTTGAATGCGCCCGACGGGCAGCCGTTATACATGACCGCCCGGGCGGTGGATTATTACGGCAACCGGAGCGGTATCGGCATGGTCAGTGAGGTGACCGGTTACGTGGACAACGACCCGGTGGGATTGGAGCCGCGCAGCTTTGCCGAGTATCCCCTCGCCGCCTGGCCGGCGTGGGCGCCGCTGTACATTGCGGACTGGCGGGATCTGGACAGCGCGTGGGTCGAGTACTGGACCTCCAGCGGCCTGGAGGGGACGTTCGCGGTGCGCAAGGCGGTCTGGACGCTGGAAGACGGGGCCATGTTCGGCGACTCCTTCCCGTTGGAGGCGACGCAGCTCAGTGTGGGTGATACGGTGTACTGGCGGGCGTCGGCCACCGACCGCAGCGCCACCGGCAACCTGGAGACGCTGCCGGAGGAAGGCTGGTACGCCATCGCGCTGACCGACGGCCCGGCGAACCCCTACGAAAGCGATTTTGAAGAGGACAACGGCGAGCTGCTGCCCTACGGCGGCAGCGACTGGGAATGGGGCCAGCCCGGTACGGGGCCGGACGAGGCGCACTCCGGCGACAACCTGTGGGCGACGGAACTGAACGGCAACTACCGCAGCAACCAGTCGAGCCTGCTGAGACTGGGTGGCCCGGATCTGACCGGCTACCCGCCCATGGTGGCGACCTGGTGGCAGTGGTACCAGTTCGAGGCGGCGATGGATGATCGCGGTGAGGCCGACGATGGGGCGTTTCTGGAACTGAAGCAGGGCGCAACGACATATCCGGCGCGTGTGATGCCGAGGTACACTTCCCGCATCGTGTCCAACATTGACGTTCAAGACAGCCTGGTCTACAGCGGCAACGGGACTGCGTGGCATGCGGCGGCCATCGACCTGAACTGGATGTTCGGCGGCGGCCCCAACGCGGGCGGCTTCAACCTTTACTTCCTGGCGGTGTCCGATAACGCTTCGACGAGGCCAGGGTGGTACATCGACGATTTGATGGTGGCGTCCCACGCCAACGTCTACCCGCCCCGCGCCTTTACCCTGCTCCAGCCGGCCAACGATGACGTGGCCAACCCGTTCGGTCCGACTACCTTTGCCTGGAACCGCAGCATCGACCCGGACCCCTTTACGTTCCCTGAATACGACCTGTTCATTACTCTCGGCGAGGACACGGTGTCGGTGTATGCGGGAGCGGATACCGTGTTGACCGTGCAACTGGATTCCCTGGCGATCGAGACGCCGGAGTTCGCCTACGCCACCTGGTGGGTGCGCGCCACCAGCCAGGGGGATGCGGTGCTGAGTTACGAGTCGCGTGAACTGGCTGTGCCGCCCTTCAATGCGGTTGGTGGGGGGGAGCACAAGCTGCCGCGCGAGTTCGCCCTGGAAGCGGCCTATCCCAACCCGTTCAACCCGTCAATCACACTCAAATTCGCAACTCCCCGGAGTGAAGTGATTGAATTGGCGGTGTTTAATGTGTTGGGGCAGAGAGTTAGTTTGATAGACAGGCGCTTGCGAGAGCCGGGGCGTCACCGGGTGACCTGGACCGCGGACAACTTCGCCAGCGGTACCTATGTTATCACCATGAAAGCGGGCGCCAGGACGATCGCGTCCAGGAAAATCGTGCTTGTCAAGTAGGTTGCGGCGCATCGCGCCGTTTTTACCATGAGGTGCTCCATGAACAGTAAGGTTGTGACATCAGGCAAAGCGGTTCTGCGCGTATCGCTGATCGCGTTGATCATGCTGGGGCTGAGCGCACTCGCGCCGGCCCAGGTGACCATCGAGCCGGAAGACATCCCCACCGAAAACGGGACCATGATTCCGTACTACACGAAGAACGATACGCAGGGATTCCCCGTGGACCTGGGGTCGGACGGTCCCAACCGCGAGTGGGATTTCACCGGCTACGAGTATGACGGGATCCTGGGCGACTACCTGGTCGATCCGGAAGGCTCGCCGTATTACGAGGACTTCCCCGACGCCAACCGTGTGATCGAACCGGCGGAGGGCGGCACCGGGCTGTTCAACACCGGCATCCGGTATGAAACCGTGGCCGATTCCGGCTGGTTCTGGTTGGGATCGGGCACGGAGTTGATGGGCGACTTCGGCTTTCCCATCTCGTTCGGCAATCCCATCCTGATTCTCCCCATGGGCGACGACCAGGAGCTTGGCGCGGAATGGGCCGTGGCGGACACCTTTGATTATTACTACACCGCCGATACGCTGCAAGTGGATACGTTGCTGCTGCAACTCGTTTACGGCGGCTTCGCGGAATACGACGCCTGGGGTACGGTGACCTATCCGGGCGGTGAAGAGGAAGCGATCCGGGTGTATATGAGTTTCGATGTTCATCTGGATGTATACGCTATCCAGTGGTTTTTCAATCAACGAATTGTCATCCCGTTGGGCGAATGGTACCGGATGGACGGCAACAAGATGTACACCTGGTATGCGCCGGAAGTAGGCGAACTGGTGCGGATCTCCAGCCGGTTGATGGAAGAGGAGGCGGAATTCGACACCGCGGCCAGCATCCAGGTACGCTATCTTCCACCGGATCTCAACATTCCCACAGCCGAACTGGTGTTTGGCGTGGCCGAGGTGGGTGAGACCACCGGCACGACCCTGAGCATCGAAAATGCGGGCGAGTACCCCGGCCTGATCATGGATATTGAAGCGGGACTTGGCATCGGGGAGGTAATCTCTTTCACCGACGAGTTCCCCCTGTCGGTCGAGCCGGGGGAAACAGCCGACCTGACCGTACTCTGGACCCCTCAGGAAGCCGGGGAACTAAGCGGGACGATCTACGTGACCCATAACGACCCGGACCTGGAAAATCCCGTCGCGATTGACGTGGCCGGGATCGCGGAGAATGCGGTGGTGGGTGAGGGTCGCGGCGCATTGCCCACCGAGCTGACGCTGGAGCAGAACTACCCCAATCCCTTCAATCCGACCACGGAGCTCCGGTTCGGGTTGCCGGCCGGCGGTCACGCGCGCGTGACCGTATTTGATGTGCTGGGGCGGGAAGTGGTGACGCTGGTTAACAGCGAAGTGAACGCCGGCTGGCAGGCGATCACCTGGAACGCCGCCGCACAGCCGAGCGGGTTCTATTTCGCGGTGCTCGAAATGGATGATCAGCGGATCATCCGTAAGATGGCGCTGACGAAATAGCCGTATTGTAGAGACGAGCCAACGTAACGAGGAGCATGACCATGAGATGCCCCACTTTCCCGCACCGACAAGCAGCGCCGTGGAGCCGGACCGTCTCGCTGGCCGTGCTCCTTGTGCTCCTGGCGGGGGCTACTCCGCTCCTGGCACAGGGAAACTTCGGAGACCCGTCCAACCTGGTCGGCGTGTGGAAGATGACGCTGGAGCCGGGGACACACCTGGTATCGTTCCCGATCCTGCCGCCCAACGCGACAGTGGAGTCGGTCATCGGCAACCAGTTCCCCGGCGGGATGGAGTGGGAAGAGGCCACGCGCATCCTCACCGTGGACCAACAGGCCATGCGAGGCTCGTTTTTCAACAGCTTCAACCAGAGCTGGGTCGGCACCCTGCATAACTTGGATCAGCGCAAAGGATACTGGCTGGTGATCCCAGACGACGCCGGCCCGGTGCAACTCACCCTGATCGGGGCGGCGCTGGAAAAAGACACGGTGAACATGGGGCAGATGCAGCCGGGCGTGAACATGGTCGGCGCGGCGTATCCCTACCCGACCACGCTGGCGCAGTCCGGGCTGGTGCAGTCGGGCATGTCCAGCGCCCGGTACATTGTGACGTCGGATAAGGTAACCACCTGGGACACCGGCGCATTGGCTCCGGCCTGGCACACGCCCAGTCAGGGCTGGCAGGGCGCGCAGTTTGCTTTGCAGCCGGGACTGGGGTATATCGTGGTGGTCGCGTCCGGCAACCAGGGCTTCAACTGGGTGCAGCCGCGTCCGCAGTTGATCCCGCCGGGTCAGCAACAACCGCAGGTCTTCATGCCGATGCAACTACAGGACATGACTCAGCCGATTCCCAGTTTCACGGCGCCGCCCTGGAAAAACGGGACCAGGGAGCCGCAGACCTATCCTGTTTCGGGCTCCGAGACACCTCGCGGGAAACGTACGAAGACACAGAGCACGGGAGGGGCCACGCGATGAGATGGGTCGGAACTGCAAGCTTGATTGGCCTCCTGTTGACCGCACCGCTGGGTCTCATCGCCGCGCCCATGCCCTGGCTGATCAGCAACCACAATCCGGAAGGATCGAGCACCCTGGTTCGCGATATGAATGGCGATGTGCTTCAGCGAGATGTTCGGGTCGACCTGATTATGGACACGTACAATACGGGCTACAATCACCCGTCCAACGCCCCCGGCGAGGTCGGCAACCCCACCGGCGATGATGTGCTGATCGCCTCGTGGATTGCCCGCGCGGAGACGGATTATCTGCCCAACGGCGCCTTTGCGCTGATGCTGACCGTCGATACCGACAGCCTGCCCATCCCGCCCGGCAGACGCGGCTATGTCCGAGTGTTCGAAGCGGGGTATCCCGGTCCCGCATCGCGGTACTGCAATTCCGAATTCTTCGTCAGCCCGGTATTTCCGGGAGAAGCCCAGACCGTGGTGGTGCTGCCCGAACAGATGAACCTGTACCTGGGCAACGAACCGCCGGAACTGCGTTACAACCCCTGGTCGGTGACGGTGGCGGAGGGCGATGAAGCCGTATTCACCATGCGCGGGGTGGATACTCGCGTGTATTGGGAAATACTTGAGTTCGGCCTGCTGGAGGATTCGCTGCCCGGCGGGACAGACGCTTTCCAGATGGAACGGATCGGGTGGGATCGGGTACGAGTATCCTACATCCCGCCATTCGGTACACAAGGTGAAACCCGGATACGCGGCTGGGTCAGCGACGGCGAATACACCATCCCTGCGGGCGCTCCCCTGACCATCACCGCACCGGGGGATAACCCGTCCGCATTTCACCTGGTGTCGCCCCGCAGCTCAGGTACGCTTTGGGAGGATCAAGGCTTCAGCTGGCAGCCGGCAGTAGACCCGCAGAATCAGGATGTAACCTACACGTTCTATTGGGGCCGGAACTGGAATTTCAGCGACGCGGATTCCATGTCGGGACTCACCGAGACCGAACTGATCGTCCCCTTCCAACAACGGATGCAGTCAAAACCGAAACCCGGCGGCGAGATCGGTCTGCTGGAAGAAGCCGGAACCGTCAGGAAGACAGCTCGTGGACAAGGGCAAGTCAGCCTGGAAGGCGGCCGTACGGATGACGCCGGCGGCCTGTCGTCACAGGCTTTACGAGGTTCGCGTGGCGCGACCACTCGTGGAGGACGAGGCGCTCGCGAGGCTTCAGGCGTTGCCGCACTCGAGCCGGAATCGGGCGAATCGCAAGCCGCGCCGACCGGGAGTGAGCTGGACGAGCTGGACATCGCTGAAGGCGACACCCTGTACTGGCGCGTCCGGGCGTATGATCCCGACGGGAACAGCCGCCTGTCCAGCGAGGAACACTGGTGGGTGGTGGCGGAAGTGGCGGATGCGCCCGGAGAGTTTGCTTTGGCCGGGCCGGAAGACGGCGCAACGGTCGCAACCCTGGCCCCGACCCTGACCTGGGAGACGGCGGTGGATCCGGATGTTGGCGACACCGTACGCTACGAGCTGCACTGGTCGCTGGATGGCGGCGCGACGACAGATACCGTGTTCGGCCTCACCGATACCAGCTTCACGTTTACCGATGCCGGTATGCTGGATCTGCCCGGCGCGGAGGAGTTTTACGTTGCGCTGCTGAGCTGTTTCGACGCCGGCGCTGGAGAGCTGAACGATCTGCCGAATCACGCAGATGTAACCTGGACCGTGTGGGCGGAAGACGTTACCGGACGGCGCACACAGGCGGACGACACCTGGCTGTTCACCATCGACGCAGCCACCGCGCCGGGAGGATTCACGCTGGCGTCACCCGCCCCGGAAACCGTCTTCGACCGGCCCATGCCGCTGCTTTTAAGCTGGACCGAAGCTGTTGACGAGGGCGAGACGGTTACCTACGACATCCTCGCCATCGACGACCCGGAAGTAACAGAAATAGGCGAGTTTGACGTCGTCGCGTCCGACCTGGCGGCAACGCAGTTCATCTTCGATCCGGGCGAGCAGGATCATACCTGGTGGCGCTGGACGGTGCGGGCGATCAACGGCCACGACACCACCTGGGCCGTTCGTGGCCAGACTCCCTGGGCGCGGTTCGGGATCTCGACACCGACCCGGCCGGAACCGTTCGCCCTGGTGAGCCCGGCCGACGGCAGCGATGCGCCGACCACGCCGACTCTGCGCTGGGACCGTCCGCAGCAGCCGGACCTCGCCGACCCGATTACCTACACCCTCTACTATTCGCTGGACAACTGGGCGACCACAGATTCCATCACCGCCATTCCAGATACTGCGTTTTTCGTAACGCCCGATCCGGAGAACCTGAGCCACCCGGGCGCTCTGCCCGCACCGGCGATAACCAAAGGCAAAACGGTTGCGCCGCGCGCCACGAGTTCCCTGACCAGCGAGCTGGACGAGTTCCCGGAAGGGGCGACGGTGGTCTGGAAAGTGCGCGCCGCCGACACCAACAGCCGTGGCCGATGGTGTACCGCTGCCGACGGGTGGAGCTTTACAACGTACGTGGACGAGCCGCCGACCGCGTTCTCGCTGCAAAGCCCGGCTGACGGCAGCGAAATTGCCGACTCCACCGCCCAGTTTTCCTGGGAAACCAGCAGCGACCCGGAAGGGTTCGAGGGGCTGCATTACAAGTTCTACCTGGCCGACAATCCGGAGTTTGAAGACGCCGACAGCCTGGTGGCGGAGAGCAACGAGCTGACGGTTTCCATGGTCGGCCGGCGTGTCGGGGATTTCTGGTGGCGGGTCGCCGCAGTGGACAGCGTGTTCATCCGGACCTGGTCGCGTGAGACCTGGAGCGGCGTGCTCAGCTACGTCGTCGCTCCCGAGGAGGAAGCTGAGATCCTTCCGACCGAATTCGCGATCGCCTCGGCCTATCCGAACCCGTTCAACCCGACGCTGAACGTGGTCGTAGCCGCGCCGCAACCGCAACGGATGGTCGTGACGGTGTTCGATATCCTGGGCCGGCGTGTGATGAAGCTCGATCCCCAGGTGTACCAGCCGGGCTTCACTCCGCTGCACCTGGACTTTTCACGATACCCCTCGGGCGTGTACTTCGTGCGCCTCGACGGCCCGGCGGGTATGATCAACGCGAAGAAGGTCGTACTGCTGAAATAGCTGTCCTACAGTCTTACAGGGAAAATGGGACTGTTACCTTTTCATGTCTCGCCATACGTTGACATACTTAACCCAACTTTCGCGGTCTCTCCAGTTAGACTCTCCTAATTAGGGTGGTTTTCGCCGGTATTGGTTTTGTAACCTGTTGATTATATTACTCGCATAATTGCGGAATCCCAAATGTTGTGCCAACACGTGATTTTGGGTATTGACTCCCGTCTTCCCATGTCGTACCTTACCACATGTTCTTCCGCGAAAAAATCGGACGCAAAACATCGCCACCCGTCCTCCAACTCGTCAACGGCGACCGTACACCCAAGGGGGTACGGCAGCGGATCCTCGTCTCCCTCGCCGATATGACCATCCCGGTCGAGCTGCGTAAACCCGTCGCCAACCGCGTGTCCGATCTCCTGCACGGCATAGACCCGTTGACGCCCGGCGATCCCGAAGTGGAACGTCTCGCCGAACATGTCGCGCAACGCATCCGTGCGCAGGGGCGCTGGCGCGCCCGTCCGACACCGGAGCCGGAGGCGACGCAAGACAATCCCGCTGTCGCCAAGGTGCTGGTTGACCGTGTGACCCACGCCGATCATGCCGAACTGGGGCCGGTCCTCGCCGGGATGCACGCCTGGGACCAGTTGACGTTGACCCCCATCCTGACGAAGTGCGGGTTCACCCGGGAACAGATCCACTGCGCCATGATCAGCGTGCTCAATCGCCTGGCGGACCCGGTGGCGGAGAACGCGTTGGCGGGGTGGGTCCGGCGCACGGCGTTGCCGGACCTGCTGGAGGATGACAACCTGCGCCGCGTCGGCAAGGACCGCTTTTACCGGATCGCCGACAAGCTGCTGGCGCACCAGGGGACGATCGCCCGAGCGCTTGCCGAACGGGAGGCCGACCTGTTCCATCTGCAACGCACCCTGGTGTTGTATGATCTGACGAATACCTACTTCGAAGGCGCGGCGGTCCACAATCCGAAAGCGGGGTACGGCGGTCATTCAAAAGAGAAGCGCAATGATTGTCCGCAGCTGGTGGTGGGGTTGGTGCTGGACGGCGACGGGTTTGTCCTCGGACACCGGGTGCATGCGGGCAACATGGCGGACAGCACGACGCTGGTGGGGATGGCGGCGCAGCTGCGTGAACAGCACCCCGGGCTGGGAAAGCCCACGGTCATCGTGGACGGCGGGCTGAGCTGCAAAGACAACCTGAAGGCCTTACGTGACGCGGGGTTCGACTACCTTGTGGCGGTTCGACGTCAACAGCGCGACCGCGAGGAAGAGGTCTTCACGACCGCGACGTTCACCTCGATCAAAGATCGCCCTCCGAACCTGGACGTGCGGGTTCACGCCGAGCGTCGGGACGACGAGACGCTGCTGTTCTGCCGCAGCGAAAGCCGCGCCGCCAAGGAGTGGGCGATCCATGACAAGTCCGCGCAACGCTTCGAGACGGATCTGCAACGGCTGCACAAACGGCTGGCGAACGGCCGGTTGAAACAGCCCGACAAGATCCAGCAGGCGCTGGGACGTCTGCTGGAACGTCATCACCGGGTGGCGCGGTTGTACGAGGTGACTGTGACGCCGGCGACAAAACAGGCGAAAGCGTCGCTGACCTGGAAGAAGACGGACGATCCTGCGTCCACCTGCGGCTGTTACATCCTGCGCACCAGCCGCACCGACCTGACGGCCGGCGAGATCTGGCGCACGTATATGACGTTGCTGTATGCGGAGGCGGGCTTCAAAACGCTCAAGTCGGACCTGGGACTGCGTCCGGTCTACCACCAGGTCGAATCACGTTGCGACTCGCACATCTGGATCACGATTCTGGCGTATCATCTGCTGCACGTCTTGCAATACACGTTGAAAAAACAGGGGGATAGCCGTTCCTGGGCGACGGTAAAGCGTGTCCTGCGGACCCACCGGATCTGCACGACCATCCTGCCCACCGCCCAAGGCGAGGTGATCCACCTGCGCACCGCCGGCCACCCCGACGCCGAACAAAAGGAGATCTACCGTAACCTGAATCTTTCCCTCGCAAACCTGCCCGTACGAAAAACCATCGCCTGAACAGGATCGTTGTGCCTACAACGATTCGGTCCTTGTTTATCAATCACTTACGCCTGCAAGTGCGAAAGTTGGGTTAATTCTGTCTCCGAAAAGGTAACTATTCCACTTTTTCCGTATGGGATATCTATATGCAATAGTTTATTTCTGCCTTATTCGCCCAGAAAATTGGGACAGCTACCGTTTCCGCAATTCATTTGCAACTATTACCATTGCGTTCGATCTTTTCAGCAACCATCACCATAAGCACACCTCCCATCTGCGGATAAGAGTAGCAGTCCCATTTTCTTCGGTCGTGATATAGGGCCTGTTGCACGAATTCTGATGTCTCTCATTCCAGCGAAGGCTGGAAT
>CAZYOC010000127.1:0-12306 GCA_964648415.1 uncultured bacterium
GACGATGCACAGGCTCTCTATACCCTTGACTGTTTACATAGCAGAATTACTATAAGCGAATCAGTGGATCAGCGAATCAGCGAATCAGCGAATCAGCAGATCAGCAGATCAGCGAATCAGTGTGACTTTGCGGAGTGTTTCAAGCGGGCCGACCTCCAGTTTCAGGAAGTAGACCCCGGAAGCAACTCGGGCGGCGTCCCAGGTCAGCGTGTGATACCCGGCCGCAAGGCTTCGGTGCGAGAGGGTGGTGACGGTTCGGCCCAGGATGTCAATCACACGCATCGTCGCATCGCCGACCTCCGGCAGCGCCACCTCCACCGAGACTGTGGCGTTGAAAGGATTGGGCCAGGCTTCGCTGATGGCGAATTCGGCGGGAAAGATGTTGGGCTCTTCCTGCGCGGTCAGGTCGTGGTTGAAACTGAACGGCGCGTTGCACACACGTTGCCGGCCGCGTGGATCGGAGGCGATCACCTGCCAGGAATAGGTCTGTTGCAGACCGCCGTTGTCCGGCAGATCGAGGGTGTCCAGCTCCAGGGCCAGTGCGAACAGCGACAGGTCCTCGTAGCGTACGGTGTCGCCTTCGGAGCTGATCTCAAACGTATAGCCGACTTCCATGCCTTCCGGGTCCTCCGCCTGGTTCCAGAGGAAATGCACCAGGTTGCGCCGTTGGGTGGAGTTGTCGCCCGGTTGCCTGAGGGCGAAGCTGTCCGGCGGCAGGTTCGTGGTGACGATGCTGAACGCGGCGTCGGAGCTGTCCGAGAGGTTCTCCGGGTTGGTGGCGATGAAGGTGATGGTCTCGGTTCCGGTCCATTCGTCGTCCAGGGGTGTCAGGGTCGCCAGGCCGTCGTTGATCTGCACGATCAGGTGCTCGTTGCCGGCATAGTCCCAGTCGAGTTGATTCACCGGGTAGTTGGGATCTACGACGGCCTCGTTGAGATCGACGACGTCAAAGCTCTCGCCCACTTCGATCACCTGCTCGCGAATCCCCGTAATGTACGGGCCGTAGCCGGTCGGGAGAGCATGCAGGGTGATGGGAATATCCAGCGTGGGGATGTTTTCCGCATTGCTCCGGACCGTCACCATGCCCTGGTACTCACCAAACGGGATATCCTCACCGTGTACGGTCAGGGTGACAGCATCGAATTCGCCCTGCAGTGCGAAGCCATTGGCCGGATTGAAAGAAAACCAGTAACTCGGGACAAACAGCTCGATGGCGAGCTCGTTTTCGATGTACCCGTCCCAGTTGTGGACCACGGTCAAGCCGGTGGTTCCATTCTCGTTCTGCATGCCGATGGTGGCTTCATCGTGGCGTTCATCGTCGGGCGGCCCCATATCCTGGTATTGAAACGTCACGCAGCCATTGGCTTTCAGGATAGCCTGAAACGTGTACGGTCCGCCGCGATCCCCCCAGCCCAGCACGCCGTCCCATGTGACCACCACCATGCTGTCGCTGTCGTCCCAGACATAGATCTCACCGCCGCCGTCCTCGCCGGGAATCAGGTTCATATCATCCCACCAGACACCGATCATGGCCTGGTTGGCGGTGTTGTCCGGGAGCAGACGGTTGGCCCAGAGGGGATCCTGGTCGCCGATGAAGGTGAGATACCCGTTGGTGTTGACATACAGCTCGTCGTAGTCCTCGCCGTAGAACGAAAACGCGAACGGGAGCGGGATGGCGTCGGAAAAGCCGTCATCGGCGTCGGGGGTGAAGGTGGTGATTTCCGTACCGAAGTTGCTGTGCCAGTTGTATGTGGGGCCGTCGGGCTCGTTGGAGTCGCGCCAGATATAGCCAAAGGCGTCCGGTCCGCCGGCGTCATCCAGTTCGGGCGGGCCGCCGACCCCCTCGTCGCCCTTGACCATGCGCTGGAAATGAGTGACGGCGGGATCGACGCGCAATGAACCGGCTGTGTTGCGGCCCTTATTCCTGCGTTGGTCCGGTTTCGTGGTCGTATCGCCTCGGGGGGCGTGCGTTCGCGAGGTGCGAAGCATCTGTTCGCGCCGCAGTTGCGTCGGAACCACGTTCCCGTATGCTGACAACGACCATCGCAATAATCCGCCATCTGCATTGGCGATGATAATGGAGTCGGTGAGGGTTTCCGACCCGGCCAGGACGAGCTCGAACCCTTCCGCCGGTTCGATGACTGCTTCCGGCGGGTTGGGGAGACTGGCGAGGTCATCGGTGAAGAGGATCGCCATGCCGTCAACAAGCTCCGCGGAGCCGGGTGTATAATCGCTCCAGTAGGAATAGAGTACACCGTCGGTCTGGTCCGGGTTCTCGATGCCGATGGTGGCGTAATCGTTATCGGAGCCGGAGTTGGGAGTCAAGGTGACGGTGTCGTAGAGGAACAGCAGCCTCCCGTTGCCAGTCTGTGTGGGGTAAAACCCGGGATCCATCAGGATAAGCTGGAAGTCTTCCTGTGTGTTGTTGTAGGCGGATTGCACGTTCCACTGTACAATGAAGAACCCGCTCTCCTCCTGGTGATAGATCCAGATGCCGTTGCCGGCGCCCGCGGTGCGGAGATCGTCCCACAACGGCGCGACCATGGCCGGCGGGCCGTTCGGTCCGGGAATGGTATAGTTGCGGAAATTGGTAAAGTTGGGACAACTGCCGAACGCCGCCCAGCCGTTGCTGCACACGGTAAGCTGATCATATTCATTGCCGTAATAGTAGAAGCTGAAAGGCAGATCAACCGTAACAGACGCGTCGTCCTCATCGTAGGTGTCTTCGATGTCCAGCTCGGTTCCGAGGCCGTTGATGTTGAACCAGAAGAAATTGGGGACCAACGCGAAGAGGGTGGAGTCGTCCGCGCTGTCCAGCGCCCAGTAGCCGTGGCTGTCGGGACCAGTGGCGCCGTGCTCACGTGGATCGCCGATATAGAACCGGGACCGCACACTGTCCACCGCACCGTTGTCTGATTCAAGCTCGAGGACCAGGTCGACCGGCTCGCCCAGGCCGGCCTCCGGGACAATCTGCAGACTGAACGGGTCGTTGGTATTGGAGCCGGTTTCATCGGGATCCAGGGCTGGATACCAGACTTCGGAGGTGGTGATGGAAACGGATGGCGATAGTGTGCTCAAGCGCCCCACCAGTTGGGATGAGGAGAGGCTTCCCATGTTTCGTATCGGAAGACTCAACGCGCTGCTTTCTCCCGGCATGAGATGACCGGCGTCATTGTCGAAGTCGGGCTCTCCCTCGGCGACCATCGCCCAAGCCTGGATCGGGATGGGGATGGCGCTGCGAGTGCAGTCGTTGACGGTGAGGGTCAACGAGGGGATGGCGCCGTCTGGACAGGCGGGAGCGACCGTTACCACGATGGCTTCGTCGCGGGTATAGGTCTCGTTGACGTTCAGTTGCGGAATCGTGAACGAGTCTCCTGAAATGAGTTCCAGGAACGGATCCTCACAGGTCACCACCGCCTCGCCTCCGCCCGCAGTGATGCCTTCGTTCCGCACTGTGAGCGCCAGATAGAGCGTTTCGCCCGGATTGTTGGTCTCATCATCAGGATCGTTATCATCAATATCCACTGAGTTATATACGATCGAAGCGCCCTGGTGCTGGCGGGCGAGGGTGGTGCGGTAAGGGGCGATGTTGTCACCCGCCACGACGAGCACGATGTTATCGACGTCGCTGTCGTCCATGATCAGCCGGGCGTTGCCGTTAGCGTCCAGACGGCGGCAATCAAGCACTTCCCCGCCCGCGCTGACCGTCGCCCAGGTGAAAGGCAAATCGGCATTGTCCGCCGCTTCCGCATGAACATCGATGTGGTTTTGTCCGAGCTGGAGCGAGGAAGGATGAGTAACGGTGAGCTGGTCAGGTTCGCCGACCCACATCCGCAGGGCGGGATCTCCCATCAGGTTGTTCCAGTGGGTGTAGTTCAGGCTCTGTGTGTTATCGTTGGTCCCCTGGTAGGATTCAATCAGCCGGATCTTGGCTTGTACAAGCGCCCAGCCCACGCTGCGAATGTTGCGTGTCAGAGCGGCGTCGAAGAAGCCGGCGTCCACGACATTGTTAAACCGCGTGTGCGTATGCGTGGTCGCTGTGCCGATGCAGGCGACTGCTCCCTGTACGCCATTCACACCTGATCCCGCGCGGAAGATGCCCTCGCTCTTGGTGGTCGCTTCGGTGGACCAGCTCCCCGTGCCGCAGGTGATGGTCACAAAGACCGGCATCCGGGTGTCGTTGGAGAAGTAGGCATTGTCGTTGTTGCTCCAGCCCGACATGCCGTAGTAGCCGCGAAAGTTTACGAAGCTTGCGCCTTCATTGACTTCGTTTACGATAAAATCGGGGATATTTCCGCCCATGGTGTACCACAGGCTGTCGACCGTCAGCCCGCGCCGCTGGAAATTCCAGCTCAACGTCTGGTTGGTCGTGACGACACTGTATCCCGATCCCGACCCGGCGGTCAATACCGCATTATTCAACCAGGTGGGATCCTCCAGGTAGACGTCACGCTCATAGAAGATGGTCTTGTTCACCACTCGCATCATCGTCTGCAAGTCGCGTACGCTGAAGCGTCCGATAGACACATCGCCCACGTTGTCATCACCGGAAAGCAGGGTATACGAATAATCGCCGTAGTTGTTGCCGCAGGCCATGTCGAATTGATCCGAGACGCCGTTGCCGTTGTCGCCGATGAGCAGCACGTGGTCCAGGGGCGGGGCGGATTCGTCGTTGTACGCCTCTTCGATCAAGGACGCGATCTGGTAACGGGAATCGTTGTTTTCGATAGGGCTGATCTCGACCTCGTACCCCAACTCGGTTTTCCATTGGACATACGGAGTGAGAGCGCCGATCACGGTGGCGTACTCCGGAACCACAATCAGAATTCGGCCCAGGGGAGCGGTGACGATAAGATCCAGCTCGTCCAGGTTCAAACACATGCTCTCCAGCATGCGATACGTTTCTTCCGATACACGCACCGGACCGCCGGAAGGCTGAGGACCGCCTTGGTATTCTTCGTACGTGACCTCCAGCTCCATGTGCTCGTTGATCATCACCTCGCCGTCCGGCGTTACCTGGCAGGGCCGAACCCTCAGGGCGTACAAGGGAATCCCACGAAACAGCACCGGTTCGCTGACATCACAGTAAGGTGGAGCAGGTTCGCCCTCGTTCAGGACCAGGCCGGTAGCTCTCGACGCGCCGGTGGGGGTCAGGGTTGCGACTGGTCGCTCGCCGCGGGGCGCGGTCACCCAACGGGTCAACACCGGCAGCCCGTCCCCGTCCAGCATTGCGCCGGGAATCTGCATCGCCATGCCGTCCGGGGATGCTTCGAGGGACCAGCCCTCGATAGAGATCGTTGCCGTAAGGCCATGGGCTCGGATGTCGACGGAGGTGACTACATTTCCGGGAGGCGTATTGGCGGCAAGGGAGACTACCGGAAGGAGCAGAAGCGAATAAAACGCAATGAGCATGATCGGATAGAACCAGCGTGAGTGATCAGATCGGCGGCGTCCCGTTGTTGATTGGTCTGTCATGCAGCAGCTCCCGCTAAGCAATCCCATGCAGTTGGTCAAAGCAATATAGCACATTCGGGCGACAAAAACGCCCCGATTCAGAAAATCGGGGCGAAAAGTCGCTCCAGTTGTTTGTGCGGACGCGCCAATCAGGGTTGTTGCGGCTGCTCGGCGACCACCTCGTCAGCCGATTTCAGCAGCGGCCCGATCATGCTCTTGTACAGGCGGAACACGGTCGGCCGGTCGGCAAAGCGCATGAAGAACCTTTGACCCTCCTCATCGGCCTGGTAGAAGCGGATGTTCTTCTCCGTACCGCCCGCCAGGTGCACCGTTACTTCATGATCCGGGTTTGCCCAGTTGATGCCGGTATATTCCGACGAATCGGGGAAGTCGGAGGTCCGCAGGCTTGCCAGCTTGTTAAGAATCGTGTTGACTTCGTTCATGGCCGCCGGGGAGGTTGTCCGGCGCGGGCCGGTGACGGTCCAGGAGGCATCGCCCTGCAACTCCAGCGTCATCTTGGGCATTTCCACCTTCACCACTTCTTCGGCGGTAAAGTCGGACACCTTCTTGCGACGCCAGTCTTCCGGCGGACGCTTTATCGCGACACCATACACACCGCGAATCATGTACACCGTGTCCTTGCCCTCGAGGCGGGCGTAGGACTGACGATACCCTTCGGCCGCTTTCCCGATATAGAAGGTGTGCTCCTGCCCGCTGTGGATTACGGTCACCCGGGTGGCCTGGTTCGGAGTCAGCTCGAAGTCGGCCCACCTGTTCTTGTTGGAGGTGACCTCGGTTTCGATGCGCAGGTCGTCGAGCTTGCCCAGCAGCGTTTTCACCAGGCCGTCGTTGGCGTTGAAGTTGAACGGGTTGGTGATGTCCCAGCCGTCGCTGCGCCGCTCCAGGGTGGTCGAGTGCCCGTCGGAATACAACGTGATCGAGCTGACCTTGGACGTGTCGATGTCGATCAGGTCACGATACTCCGCGGTGGGTTTTCCGCCCATCTGGAGGGCCAGGTAGATCAACAGCAGGGCGACCGTGATCGCCGCGAGAATGCCCACTTGCTTGATGTTCATGCTCACCCCTCCTTCTTGCGCGTGTTGCGGCGCACCTGCCAGTACACCACGCCAAGCAGGATAATCAGCACCGGCGGCAGGAACCAGTTGAACATTTTCCAGATCTGCATCTGGGTGGGGGACTGCTCGTCGAGGGGACGCATCGTAACCTCGCGGCTGCGCAGCTCGATCAGGCCGGTGTCTCCGCCCAGCCAGTCCACCACGTTCATCATCAGCATCATGTTGGCCGGGTTGGGCCGCTGCTGGAACTCATCCAGCAGGAAGCGGCCGTCGCCCATGGCGAACATGCGGGCGTTTTCCGGAGATTTCAGGGCGAGCTGCGAACGCGCTGTCACCGCCAGACCGTTCGCGTCGACCGGCAGATCCTTGTCCGCGAAGAAGCTGGTAAACTGTCCCTCCAGCGCCGCCGCCAGCGGGACAAACGCCCGGTCGAATTCCGCAAGATCCTTGCTGTAGCGCCGCTGCCAGTTGATGTTGAAACGCGGTCCCATTTCAACAAACGACTTGGGGCCGGAAGTAAACAACACCGTCAGATCCACCCCTTCCGGGGCCAGGGCCGTGTCGAGGGAGGAGGGGAACATCACGCTCACCATCTCCAGGTCCTTGCTGATCGGGTGCTCGTCGTTGAAGTTGGTGATCACCGGCAGGAAAGGATAGTGCACGGCCCGCTGGAAGGGGAACGCCGGCACCATGATCTGCCCGCAGTTGTTATCCGCCACGATATCTTCGTTGATCCGGAACCCGTAATGCTCCGTCATGGGATCCAGCTTCAAGGGCAATCGCTGGGCCATCATCTGCTGCATATCAATGTGGGTCTTGCTGGTGAACCAGCCCAACCCGCCGCCGCCCATCACGAACTGGTCGATCTTCAGCTTTTCGGCGTCGCTGAATTCGGCCTGGGGCTCCACGACCAGCAGCACATCCACATCCGCCGGCACCATGTCCTCGGTGCTGAGGTCCACAGTCGTAATCTGGTAGCTGCCCTGCAAAGCGTTGCCGGTGGCCCGCATGGTCTCGAACGGGTTCGCTTCACCGTGCCCCGTCAGGAAACCGATGGTTTTCATCTCCTGGCTGGAGAGACGCTTGATCAGCGAGGTGATCTCGTATTCCAGCCCCTGCGTGTTCTGCACTGCGGGGATGGTTTCCTGCTTATCACCGTACAGGAACACCATGCCGAAATAGACCATCATCTGCTCGCGCTTCTCCTGAGACCAGACTTCCACCGGAAACGACTGGATGCGGTAGGACCGGGCTTCTTCCTCGAGCTCCTCGCCGGACTTGGGATCAATGAACTCGTAATGGAAGTTGCCCCCGCTGTACCGCTTGTAGTTGGCGAGCAGATCCCCGAGGAACCGCTCCATATCCTTGAGCTGCGCCGGCATCTCCCGCGAGACGAAAATCTTTACCGTCAACGGGTCTTCCAAGTTGCGCACAACCTGCTTGGAGGCTTCGGACAGCGAAAACAGCTTTTCTTCGGTCAGGTCGACACGTACGAACAGCGAGTTGGCGATCATGTTCACCAGGACCACAATCGCAACAATCAGGAGGATGCCGACCAGCGAAAACACGTTTTTCTGTTTCATCTCGACACCCCTACAAGAATCTGCGTTTGGCGAATGCGCGCGAGGCCAGCATCAGGATCAGGGCCGCGGCTGACAGGAAATACAGGATGTCCCGCAGGTCCAACACGCCGGTCGCCATGTTGTTGAAGTGATAGGTCGTGCTGATGTACTGCACGACGTCGGTGAACCAGGAGGGCGGCAGCAGAATCGACACCAGGCTCATCAGCGACAACGCCGCGCCAATCAGAAACGCCAGGATGAACGCCACAATCTGGTTCTCACTCAAGGCGCTTCCCAGCACGCCAACGGCAATGTACACCGCTCCCACCAGCACCAGGGCCACGTACCCGGAGAAAATCACCCCGAAGTCGGCGCTGCCCAGCACCATCACCGTGAACGCGTAGACCAGGGTAAACGCCAGGCCGACCGCATACAACGTCAACGCCGCCATGTATTTGCCGATTACGATGTCCAGGTCTTTGACCGGCATTGTGACCAGCAGCTCCATCGTACCGCTCTTACGCTCTTCGGCTATCAGCCGCATGCACATGGCCGGCGCGAAGATTGACAGCAGCGGCACCAGGATGATGGACTGCCCGCCGGTGAGCTCGAAGAAATGACGCAGGGTCGCCATGTTCTCCTTGAACAGGATGAAGGTGAAAAACCAGCCTGTGATCAGGAGGAACACGGCCAGCGAGATGTAAGCTATCGGGCTGCCGAAGTAGCTCTTCATCTCCTTTTTGTAGATCGCACCAATGGCTCCGTAGTTCATGCCGCTTCCTCCTCGCCCGTGTGTTGCTTCTGCTCACGGGTCAACTGCTGGAAGATGCTCTCCAGGCTCTGGATTTCACGGTTCATGCCGAGTAGGGTCCAGCCTTTGTCCACGCACAGCCGGAACAGGTCGCCGCGCGGATCCATGTCACGTGCGGCGATCAGCTTCACCCCGATGACATTGCGCTCCGGATCGGGCAGCCGTTCGGCGGATTCCACGCCCGGCACCTGCCGGTAGGCGTCGATGTCGTCCGCGCCTTCGCCGTGTACCGCCAGCCGGATCACGCCCTGGCCCTGCAAGCGGTGTTGCAGCTCGTCCGGGGTGCCGTCGGCCACAATCTTGCCCTCGTTGATGATCACGACCCGGTCACAGGTGGCCTGCACCTCGGACAGGATGTGAGTCGACAGGATGACCGTCTTCTCCCGGCCGATGGCCTTGATCAGGCTGCGGATCTCCACGATCTGGTTGGGGTCGAGGCCGATGGTGGGCTCGTCGAGGATGAGGATCTGCGGGTCGTGCAGCATCGCCTGCGTCAGACCCACACGCTGCTTGTACCCTTTCGACAACTGACCGATGCTCTGTTTCATGCGGTCGTTGATGCCGGTAATCTCGCCGATCTCAAGGATGCGAGCCTTCTGCTGGTCCTTGGGAATGCTCCGCATCTCTGCGATGAAATGCAGGTACTCGCTCACCGAAAGATCGTAATACAGGGGATTGGATTCCGGCAGGTAGCCGATCAGACCTCGGGTCTTCAGGCTGTCCTCCACCACGTCCAACCCTTCCACCTTCACCTTCCCCGCAGTGGGAGGATAATACCCGGTGATCACCTTCATGGTGGTGGTTTTCCCGGCCCCGTTCGGCCCCAGGAAACCAAGGATTTCTCCGTCCGCCACGTCAAACGTGATCCCGTCCACCGCAGGGAAGTCGCCGTACAGCTTCCTCAGATTCTCAATCTGAATCATCGGGGACTCCGTGTGCGTTTTGCTTGTTGGTTAAGGGTTTACGGGATTTCGTGTATATCGTTCTATACGAAACAAAGCACCCCCGGTTCCACTCCGGCTCCGGAGAAGGGCTGCGGGAAGGTAGACGCGGGAAGAGATGAGCGCAAGCCGGTTCCCACGTCACCGTCAATCGGTGTTATATTCAGGTAGCCCGGCGCTGCCTGGCCGGGGTGTGTACTAACCGGAAGAAGCCCATGCCGAGAGCCTATTTTCTGCGTACCGCGAAACACCTGAAGGCGGCGATCCAACGCCTGGACCGGCTGACCGAGACGCGCGACCTGCCCGAACTGCACCGCCTTTCGGTGGACCTGCAGACCTCGCTGTCGGAGAACATCGTCCACGAGAACCGGAAACTGCTGCTCGACGCCCTGCGTGTGAACCACGAGGACAAAATCGCGCCGTATGCGGAACGTCTGCGGGTACGGCTGGAGGACTTGAGGAGGGAATACCTGGAGAAGGCGGACAGGAAGAAGTAAAAAAAGTAAAGAAGGTGAAAAAAGTGAAAAAAGTGAAAAAAGGAACAGATGTTAGAGTATTGAGAGTCGTTTTTCGTAGTAGTTATTGACTTCAGGTATCAGAGTTGGCGCAAATTAATTCTTAATTCTTAATTCTTAATTCTTAATTCTTATTTCACCAAAGTTTGAGCTCGATGGTCTCACCGGTTGGCGTGGCGGGCAGGTCGGGCATTTCCATGTACTGCCGGCCTCGGAGCAGACGACCCGCTTTCTTCTTGTTCAATCCGCCCCACTGTTTGAAGAAGAACTTGACGCCCTGTTCACGGCACTGGTCGCGCACGGACAGCACCCATTCCTCACGGATCGGACGCGCGTGAGGGCCGGACTCGCCGCCCACGATCACCCAGTGGATCCCGTGCAGGTCGAGGTCGTCGATGGGACCCAGGAGTGGTTCGAGGGAGAGGAAGCGCACGGCGGCGGGAGTGCGGCGCAGGTGGTCGATTCGAGGCGTATAGTCGCACTTCTCGACCGTGGTCCCCAGCCAGATGTGGGAGGGCGTCGCCCGCTCGTGCTCCGGCGGGGTGTGGGGCAATGTACGCTCGCGCTTCGATATGGTTTGTGATGTGTCCTGTTGCGCTCCGTATGGACTTGCCTGGATTCCCGCCTTCGCGGGAATGACATTTGGGGCAGGAATGACATTTGGGGCGTGAATGAGATTCCTCTCGTATTCTGCACCAGTCTGCTGCGCGCGAAGGAGAGTCTCATAAAGCTGTGGTGTAAGCTCACTCATTCGTTCCGGGCGTTTGGTCAGCACCTGGTAGATGTGCCGGTCGCAGCGCAGCATGACGTCAAACACCTGCGCCACGTACTCATCGGGGATCTCCGGGTGGAACAGGTCGCTCATGGAGTTGACGAAAATGACCTGCGGGCGTTTCAGGCGGAAGGGTTCATCCAGTACTTCCGGGTGACACCGCACCTCGAACCCATCGGCGTACTTCTCCTGTCCCATGGCCTGCAGGCGTTTCGCCATGCGTTCGGCGTAACAGTGTTTGCAGCCCGGGCTGATCTTGGAACATCCCGTCGCCGGGTTCCAGGTGGAGTGAGTCCACTCGATGTGTGTTGAACTAATCATTTATCAAGAACCGAACAATAGTGCCGGGTGGGAATGTTCCCTTGCGCCTCTTTTTACCTGTACGACTGTTCTCTAAGCCAACCTCTATTATTTCCTCACTTTCAAGATGATTTAGAACTAAGTTTTTATGTTTTGATATGTAAGGTGTCTTATCTACAATATATTTATCTATTAGATCGCAATCTATAAATCCTCCATTTTTATATTTATCAATAAGAATTTTTGACAATTCTAATATGACATATTCCTCTGAAATCATGATTATTTGGTTCGTATCCATTTTGTCGCTAAAAGTAAAACTACCAGAATCATCAACACGCCACATCGATTCTTTCATTTTACAGTGGCCAAGCCAATGGTTTGATAGGAAATATAAATAAAATTCAGAAACATCAAATTTGTTTTTGAGAATAAAATATCTTACATACTGAGATATTGTTTTTAATCTTGAATGAAAATAATCTCTTAGTGACGATTCGTCAACCCCATCATCGCCAAAAAATGAAAGTACATCTTTATCGCCAAAAAATCTTATTATATGTTGTTGTGTTATATCATCATTAGTGTGAAAATTTCTAATTAACCCATTTATGTCAAAGTTAATTAAGATTTCCACTTTTTCTAGACTCATCAGCCTTTCTATATGTGAGAATGCGATATCTTTAAATCCAAATGGGTCTATAAATATAAAAGTTGGGTAGTTGTATTTTTGTTCCTCAAAGTATCTCAATATTTTTTCAATTTCTGTCGAAAACCGGCCACGTTTAGCCTTTATATCAAAGTCATTCGAAAAATCCATTTTATAGTCATTCTCGGAAATATGTCGTCATAGCACATATGGATTTTACTTTTTC
>CAZYOC010000128.1:0-12290 GCA_964648415.1 uncultured bacterium
CTACTCTGGTGCTGAATTGCTAACATGTTATATTCTTGCACCTTGCCTGGATTCCAGCCTTCGTTGGAATGAGAGCTGTTCCTATTGTGATACCGTCTGCTTCGCGGGAATGAGAGCTGTTTCTATTGTGATACAGTCTGGTTCGCGGGAATGAGAGTGGTTAACGTTGTGATACAGGCTCGAAAGCAGGAATCCACGCTGGAAGCAGGCTCTGCTGCTGGATTCCTGCTTTCGCAGGAATGACACTTGGTGTGCCGGAATTCCGAGAACCACAATAGGTGATTGCAGTATCACCTGATACCCAACTCCTGACTTCCAATTCCTCATTCCTCATTCCTCATTCCCGATTCCCGATTCCCGATTCCTAATTCCTAATTCCTAATTCCTAATTCCTTATTCCTTATTCCTAACTCCTAACTCCTAACTCCTAACTCCTAACTCCTAATTTCTAACTCCTCTTAATTCTCTGACTCCTCCGCGTTTCATTTACTCACCATGAAGAGCTGGGAGTCTTTCACCTCGCCCTGCACACCGATAGTGATGACCCGTACCGGCATTTCCACATTGGCTTTCTGCAAGGCGTTGGCGACCACTTGCACCAGCCCGCCGCAGCAGGGGACTTCCATGATGGCGACGGTCAGCGCGGTCAACTCCGCTGCAGCGAAGATGTGCGCCAGTTTGTCGATATAGGGCGACACGTCATCCAGTTTGGGGCAACCGATGGCGACCGTGCGGCCCTGCAACAGTTTCGCGTGGAAGTCCGGCATGGCGAAGGGGACGCAATCTGCCGCCAGCAACAGGTCGGCGTGCTGCAAGTAAGGCGCGTTTGGGTTGAGCAGGTGGAGCTGCACCGGCCAGTTCTGCAAGGATGTGGCGATATGCAGGTCTGGCTTCGCTGCTGATGGCGCAGCGGCGGGGCGCTGTGGTGTTCGCATGTCACGCATGGCTGATCCGGGGCAGCTATGGCCGTGAGACGGCTGGTGGCTGTGTGATTGAGGTTCGCTTGGGGAAGCAGGTCCGGGCGAATCGCTCCCTGCCGTAACCGTGGCCTGCGCTTGTGTAACGAGGTGTTCTTCTACGGCTTCCTCGTCGAACTCGTCCGCCTCGCGCTCGATCATGATGATGGCGTCCTGCGGGCAGTGACCCAGGCATGCGCCGAACCCGTCGCAAAGCACGTCACTGACCAGTTTTGCCTTGCCGTCCACGATTTGCAGCGCGCCCTCCTGGCAGTTGGGAATGCACAACGCGCAACCGTCACACAGCTCCTCGTCGATATGAACAATAGTGCGTTTCATGGTGTTACTCCTGTCTCCTTTGGGGTGGTGACGTTTCTTTGCTACAGGGTAAGGATCGCCAGATCAAAGAGTTTTTGCGGGAATCAAAAAGGCGGTCCGGGTCTCTGTTTGCATTGCGTGAGCTGATCGCGGTCTCGGGTGGCCGACATAGACGGACGGTGGATCTTTTGCGTACAGGAGGAAGAGCACAGATAGCGTACCCATGCCTGAACCCTTACATTGCAGGCGTGTCACAGAACCGGCGTAAACAGCAGGGACAGGGTATGCGATTCTTGGTGTGGATACTTGCGGGGTGTCTGGTCGCGCCCGGAGTCATGTTCGGGCAGGGAGCGATTGACAACCTCTACTTCAGCGGGTTTCTCAGCCAGGGCTACTTGAAGACGACCGATTACAACTACCTGGTGAACGAGTCCCAGGAAGGCACTGCCGAATACACCGAGGCGGCATTGACCTTCATGCTGCAACCTTCCGAAAAGCTGCGGATCGGGATTCAGCTCATGGGGCGCGACTTCGGAACCACCGACAACGGGGATGTCCGGCTCGACTGGGCCTTTGCCGATTATCACTACAGCGACCGTCTCGGCTTCCGCGCCGGGAAGATCCGCATCCCGTTCGGGATGTACAGCATCGGCCGGGATGTGGACATGCTGCGGGCGCCCGTGTTGCTGCCGCAGGCGGTGTACTATGAACCGCAGCGCGAGTTCACCCTGGCGTTTGAAGGCGTCAGCCTCTATGGGAACGTGCATCTGGGCAAATTCGGAGGATTGGACTATGAGCTGTTCGGCGGGGCGATGAATGTGCCTGACAGCGAGGGCGATTTCTGGGAAGACCTCTATTACCAGAACGCTTGGGGAGTGGCGGAAACGTACACCACGCAACTGGCGCAGGTCTACAACGTACCTCGTTCGCAGATCCAACACGATGTTTATGGCTATTCACATGCAAGCTCTTATTTCCCCTACAGTTGGGGCGTCGCTGCGGAATGGGACACCCCGCTGGAAGGATTACGTTGGCATGGGAGCTTCAACAAGTTCCGGACCGAAGGTGATTTCCGTGTCCAGGGCTATGCCGCTGCTCCAAACCCCAATTCCATTACCGGCTACGACAAGTATGAGTTCAACGAGCGTCTGACCTGGAGTGGCACGATTTATCTCATCTTCTCCAGTTGGGAGTACACGCACAAAAAATTTACATTCGTTCTCGAAGGTATGGATTTCAGTCCCGTCGAGAAGGAAATGGGCGAGAATGTTGGCGGTTACTTCATGGTCAACTACCAGCAGACGCCCAGGCTGGCGTGGAGTATGTATTTTTCGGAATACTATCTGGACAAAAATGATCTCGAGGGCGATCAGTTTGTCGAACAAGGCTACCCTCGGTGGTATGCCTGGGACCGGGTCATCAGCCTGGGCTTCCGGTATGACATTACCGATCACTGGCTGGTCAAATTCGAAGGGCAAGGGCATGACGGTGTCGGCGGGGTCAGTTATGTCATGAACCAGAGCCTGGTGAATCAGCCCGACGGGCACGAGCAATACTGGATGATGTTCCTGGCCAAAACAACGTTTCATTTCTAGGAGGACGACATGAGCAGACTTGCGCAAACTGTCGTCATCCTGCTGTTGATGACGCTGCTTGCGGGGAACGTGGGCGCGGCGGTGCGCATCATCGTGCATACCAACGTGCCGACGGAGGAGCTGGAGAACGAGACCATCGAACGCATCTACCTGGGCAAGCTGACCCGCTGGCCGGACGATGTGAAGATCATCCCGGTGATGCTCAAGGAGGGCGACACCCACGAGACCTTCATTGTTGAGGTGCTCGAATCCACAACCTCCCGGTTCATGACCTTCTGGCGGCAGGCGGTGTTCACCGGCCGGGGAATTCCGCCCAAATCGTTCTCCAGCGAAAAGGAGCTGCTGGAGTATGTCGCCAATACACCGGGCGCGATCGGCTATGTCTCCCATCGCATCGTTCTCGATGGAGTCAAACACATTCCGTTGAAATGAGGCGTCCCGGATGACACAGATGCGACACAAGAACACCATCCGCCACAAGATCATGGCGGCGCCTCTTCTGGCGACGCTGGGCTTTATCGTCCTGGTGGTGATCATGGTGGGCGCGTCGCGTCAGAGCGGGAAAATGCTCGAGCAGCTCCGCACCCGTTTCTTCCCCGCCCTCAACGTGGCCTATCGGCTCGAGGACAACCTGGTCAGCATGCACAACCATTTCAAGGACGCCGCCACGGTAGGCGACGAAGACCTGCTGACCTCCGCGGATTCCGTTTTTATCGACACCGAGAATCTCCTGCTGGGCGACGCCGCCTACACCGGTCTGGGCGAACAGGCCGCGGAGGAATACCTGGAGCGCATCGAGAATTATTACAACCTGGCCCGGGAAACCACGCTGCGCATGATTCAGGGCGAATTCGACGACGAACTCTTCGCCAACGCCGCCTACATGAATGAGCAATACGACATCCTGCGCAATGACCTGGAAGAGCTCTCCATCCAGCGGTTTAACAAGATGACCGCGATGTTCGAACAGACCCGGGATGTGCGCCGAAAACTCAATGTTTCGGTAACCATTGCCGTGATCATCATCCTCGCGCTGATTGCCGTCATCACCACCGGGTTGATCATCATGATCATGCGGCCCCTGCGGGACTTGACAGCCGCCACGGAAGCCGTGGCCGCCGGTGATCTGCATAAACGCATCTCCTACGAGTCCGGCGATGAGTTCGGCCAACTCGCCGATTCGTTCCGCCAGATGCAACGCAGCCTGGTGGCCGACATCAAGGCCCGTACCGAGGCCCAGGAACTGCTGCGCATCAGCGAGGAACGGCTGGCGCTGGCCTTCGACGCCGCCAACGACGGGCTGTGGGATTATCACGTTGACTCGAAGAGCTTTTACCTCAGCCCGCGCTACACCTCACTGCTGGGCTACGAAGAGGAGGAGCTGCCGACAGCGCCCTCCGGCATGGCTGAACTGACCCACCCGGATGATGTCACGCTGACCGACAAAGGCCTGCTGGACTATGTGGAACGGCAGCCGGAGTTCGAGATCGAGAAACGCCTGAAACATAAGAACGGCGACTACCTGTGGTTCCGGGTGCGCGGCAAGGTCGTGGCGCGCGATGAAGTAGGGCGGCCACTGCGGATCGTCGGCACTCACTCCGACATCACCAAGCGCAAGCATGCGGAAGAGGAGCTGCAACTCGCACAGCAGAAGCTGGTGGAGCAGGCGCACTCGGCAGGGATGGCGGAAATCGCCACCAGCGTGTTGCACAATGTGGGCAACGTGCTCAACGCCGCTACGACATCGTCCACCGTCATCCGCGAGACCCTGAAGAAGTCCAAGGTCAGCACCCTGTCCAAACTGGCGGAAGTGATCCAGCAGCATCAGGAAGATTTTGTCGCGTACGTGCGTGACGACCCCCAGGGCCAGAAGCTGGCTGGCTTCCTGCCGCAACTGGCCGGTGTGCTCGAAGAAGAACGCAACCGCCTGTTCGAGGAGATCGGCGCGCTGGGGCAGAGCCACGAGCACATCCGCCAGATTATCGCCGTGCAGCAGAATTACGCAGGTATCGCGGGCGTGAAGGAACGGGTGCAGCTGCGCGAGCTGGTGCTGGACGCGGTGAAGCTGCTGGACGCCTCTTTCGAGCGGCACCACATTAACTTCAAAATCGAGGAGCCCGACCGGCTGCCGATTGTGGAGCTGGAGAAGCACCGCGTTTTGCAGATCGTGATCAACCTGCTGAAGAACGCCCGCGATGCCGTGCGTGACAGCGGTGAGGAAGAGCGCAAGATACGTGCGCGGCTGCTGGGCGACGGGATACGTGAGGTGCGTATCGAGGTGGTGGACAACGGCGTCGGCGTGGCCGAAGAAAACCAGGACCGCATCTTCCGTTACGGGTTTACGACAAAGAAGGACGGGCACGGCTACGGGTTGCACGGTTGCGCCAACGCGGCGCGTGAAATGGGCGGCTCGCTGGTGTTTCACAGTGAGGGCGAAGGCAAGGGCGCGTCGTTTACATTGACGCTGCCGGTGGATTAACGAAGTAGAGAAACCGCTTTTGCCGCGTGCAGCGAAACCGGCTTTGGCCCGGGCAGCTTGATGCGGAACCCTTGGATACAAACTCATCTTCACTATGAACGAATCGCCCATTGCTTCATCCATGTTATGGTCGCTGCCCGGGGCAAAGCCATTAACTCAGGTAAAAAAAGGTCTGGCAGGTACTTGAATGCTGGAAAACGAACAGAAAAAGAATCGCCGGATCCTCCTGGTGGACGACCAGGCGCAAATCCACGACGATTACCGCAAGATCCTCGCGCTGGAGAACATCGGTGGCGACGAGTTCTCGTCGCTGGAAGCCGACTTCTTCGGCGAAACCGCAACCAAGGCGGAGCTGCCGGAGTACGAGATCGCCTCGGCCTACCAGGGCGAAGAAGCGGTCGAGAGGGTGCGTGAGGCGAACGACAGGAGAGAGCCCTTTGCCCTGGCCTTCATGGACGTCCGCATGCCGCCGGGGATCGACGGCATCGAGACCATCAAACGCATCCGTGAGTTCGATACAAACCTCCAGTTCGTCATCTCCACCGCCTACGCCGATTATGTCTGGGAGGACATCTACGACCAGTTCGGCCCGAATGACGATATCGTGTTCCTGCGCAAGCCCTTCGACTCCACCGAGGTGCATCAGCTCGCCAGCACGCTGACAGAAAAGTGGAACCTCTCCCGCCAGGCTCAGCTCAAGATGACCGAGCTGGAGACCATGGTGGCGAACCGCACCGAAGAGCTGGAAAAGACCAACGTGGAGCTGGAACAGGCCTTCAAGGAGCTGCACGAGGCGCAAACGCGTCTGGTCAACACGGAAAAGATGGCGGCGCTGGGCAAACTGGTGGCTGGTGTGGCGCACGAGCTCAATACGCCGGTGGGCGCGGTGAAAGCGTCGTCGGATGTCATCCAGCGGGCGGTGCAGCGGGTGGAGCAGCGTCTGAAAAAGGCGGACTCGCTCGATACGTTGCAGGCCGATGCGAAATTCGTCCAGGCGCTGACCCTGTTGAGGGAAAGCAATCATACGATTTTGGACGCAAGCGGGCGGATCGCTTCCATCATCCGCAGCCTGCGCACCTTCAGCCGCGTGGACGAAGCGGAACGGAAAAAGGTGGACCTCCACGAAGGCCTGGAGAGCGCGCTGACGGTCCTGCAACACGACCTGGGACAACGGATCGAGGTTGAGCGCGAGTACGGCGACCTGCCCGAAATCAACTGCTACCCGGGCGAACTGAACCAGGTGTTCCTGAACCTGATCTCCAACGCCATCAGCGCAATCGAGGGCGAGGGTACGATCCGGATTGTCACGAAGGCGCTGGACGAGACGGTGGAGGTGGCGGTGAGCGACACCGGGCGCGGGATTCCCGGTGACAAGCTGGACCGCCTGTTCGAGTTCGACTTCCAGAAGAAGAGCGCCCGGCGTGTCAAGCTGGGCTGGGGCCTTGCCACCTGCCGCCAGGTGGTCAACCGGCACCAGGGCGATATCCGTGTGGAGAGCGAAATCGGCGCGGGGAGCACGTTTATGGTGTTCCTGCCGGTAGAGTGAAGTTGCCGCACCACTGTTACCTTTCCCGGTGGATCGTCTCACAAGGGATGGGTGGTTCTTCGGGTTTTGACCCGGGCAGCGATGGACCTCACTGCGAGCAACACCAAATGGGTTTCATTGTCGCAGGCCGGCAGAAATCCTGCTGCTCACCACAAACTGCCCGGAGCAGATAGCGTTCGAGCTGGTGCAATGGTTCACTGGCTACCCGGATTACCTGGCTTGGTTGCAGGGTGAGTTCGAGGCGGATTAACACCTCCTTTGGAGATTCAAGAGCATGTAATACATGTCGCAGAAACGGCAGTCCGGGTGGGAATTCTCGAGTCCGAAAGGTTTCCGATTGTCGTAAGCACCACTTTTCGGTTCCTGAGCTCGGAGCCGTTGGTGGAAATACCACTCTCGCGAGCGCGCACTGGCCAGCTATCATCGATGCCGGACCCTGAGTTTGTGAGCGTGGCCGATGGTTGGCGAACTCACCGGAACTTGCTTCACAAGATGAATACCACATTCTGTGGCTCACAACCCTGATTCAGAGCTTGAGGCGTCCCTTGCGGTTGAGGGGGCCTCGCACATTTTGTAGATTGCCGATGCTTGGATTGGTAAACGGTTTTCCCACTCATTTACAGGGTTATCTTTTGTTGCCTGGAGAAGGTACCCTACACTATCCCGCTTCCGGCGACGTTCAAGTCAACCGGTTCCAGCGCGGTCTTGCCGCAGGTCGATTGAACGGCAATCGACCTTGAGTTCTTGGCCTCCGTTTGATTTTTTTCCATGCCCTCTTCAAAACTGTTCCCATTGCTTTACAACCAGGTGATAAGTGATTCTGAAGCGAGAAATTGAAAAGCGAAGAACATTCGCAATTGTCAGCCATCCCGATGCTGGTAAAACGACCCTGACGGAGAAGCTGCTGTTGTTTGGAGGTGCGATTCAGGTCGCCGGTGCGGTGAAATCCAACAAGATCAAGCAGACCGCGGCATCAGACTTCCTGGAGATCGAGAAACAGCGTGGTATTTCTGTTTCCACTTCCGTGATGGGTTTCGAGTACAAGGGGCTTAGCGTCAACATTCTGGATACGCCCGGTCACAAGGATTTTGCGGAAGACACCTTTCGAACCCTGACAGCGGTGGACAGTGTAATCGTGGTCATCGACGCCGCCAAAGGAGTTGAATCGCAGACGATCAAACTGATGGAAGTGTGCCGGATGCGAAAAACTCCGGTTCTGGTGTTCATCAATAAAATGGACCGCGAGGGGCGTCCCCCAATTGAGCTGCTCGACGAGATCGAGCAGGTGCTGGGAATCACGGTTCGCCCTTTGAGTTGGCCCATAGGCATGGGATCTACATTCAAGGGTGTTTACAACCTCTATGAAAACAATCTCTACCTTTTTCAGCCCAGCAAGCAGTTGCGGGCGCAGGATGGAATTCGAATCGATACTTTGCACAGCGAAACGCTGAATACGCTCCTTGGCGAGAGGACTCGGCAGCTCAAGGCAGATCTGGAATTGGTGGAAGGCGTTTACCCGGAATTCAACAGGAATGACTACCTGGAAGGTCGCGTGGCCCCCGTGTTTTTCGGGAGCGCTCTGAACAACTTCGGTGTTGAGGAACTCCTGAGTGTATTCTCTCAAATTGCCCCTTCTCCACAGGCACGATCCGCGTCGACCAGAATGGTTGAACCCCGGGAAGAGCAGTTTACGGGGTTCGTATTCAAGATCCACGCGAATCTCGACCCCAAACATAGAGACAGAATTGCATTTCTTAGGGTGTGTTCTGGAGTTTTCCGAAGCAACACGTTTTATCATCATGTGCGATTGAACAAGAAGCTGCGGTTTCGCACACCGACCAGCTTCATGGCAAGACAGAAGACACTTGTCGACGAAGCTTACCCTGGAGATGTTATTGGTCTTTATGACACTGGTAGTTTCAAGATTGGAGATACTCTGACGGAAGGCGAAGACATTTACTTCGAAGGCATCCCGAATTTCTCGCCCGAAGTCTTCGGGTTGGCCCTCAACTCGGATCCGCTCAAGCGGAAGCAGTTCGATAAAGGTATTCGCCAGTTGTCGGATGAGGGGGTTGCGCAGCTTTTCATCCAGAATGAAGGGAACAGAAAGATCGTTGGAACGGTCGGGCAACTACAGTTTGATGTGATTCGCTACCGCCTCCAACACGAATACGGCGCCTCCTGCAGGTTCGAACCGCTAGGCTATTACAAGGCGGTCTGGATCAGTTCTCCAGATCCGGAGGCGTTAAGCGATTTCCGCCGATTCAAAGCCGACAAGCTGGCGGCAGACAAGGATGGCCGATTGGTGTACTTTGCGGAATCGAAGTTCACCCTGCAACATGAAATGGAGAGATACCCCGAGGTTCACTTTTCGTTCAGTTCTGAGAGCATCAACGAAGTGTATCAGACCTCTTGAAGGAACCGTACCATTTTCCCATGGAGCCCATGATGAAAACTGTCTGCCCACTTTGCCGGGAGGTCAATTCGTCCTCTGCCATAACCCTGAATGGAAAGGTGTATCATCTCTGCCCGCGATGCTCCCTGTTGTTCCTGAATCCGATTCATCACCTCGCGCCTGCGGAAGAAAAACAGCGGTATGACTTGCATAATAACGATCCGGACGATCCTCGATACCGAGCGTTCTTGAATCAGCTGGTGACCCCGCTCCTGCCATATCTTCGTTCTGGCGCGAGAGGGCTGGATTATGGATGTGGGCCGGGACCGGCGCTGGCCCAAATGATGCGCGCGAGGGGATTCAAGATGAATATCTATGATCCATTTTATGCGCCATATGATACGGCGCTGTCGCAACAATATGATTTCATAACCGCCACAGAAGTCGTTGAACACATGCATGACCCTGGTGTTGACTTCACACGACTGTATACAACGCTGAAAAAAGGTGGTGTATTGGGAATAATGACTAGATTCAGGCCTGATATATCTTCAGAATTGTCTTCATGGCATTATCTTCGGGATGATACACATGTGTCATTTTATAACGAAAGTACGTTCAAATATATATCTTATCTGTGGAATCTGAAAATACTCGAAATAGGGAATAACATTGCAATATTTCGCAAATAACAATTGGTGTTTAATGCTATGGTAGCTGCGGCTACAACGCCCTCCCTGGTTTCTCCTTTTCCTTCGCTTCGTGTTTGCCTCACCGGTAAGGAGGTGGCGCGATTGAGTGTGTGATCAGTCTTCGGTTTGAAAGCCGAAGGATTTGTCCTGTTGTTGGCGACCATGCATCTTGATTTCGCCGAATTGTTCCTCGTAACGCTTCAGGTTATTCTCAAGCGCGTTCATCAGGTTTTTCGCGTGGATCGGGTGCAAAATGGCGCGGGTCTGGACCTTGGCCTTGGCCGCACCGGGTACGATCCGGGCGAAATCCAGGATAAACTCCGCCGGGGAATGGTTGATCAGCACCAGGTTGCAGTAGTGACCGTCGGCCACCTCAGGGTCGAGTTGGATCTGAATCTGCTTCTGCTGTTGTTGCTGCTGTTTCTGGTTGGCCATGGCATCTCCTTTGGGTTGACGTCAGTTGCCCGCAAGATAGGCGCTCGACGTCCGAGTTGAAAGTGCAGGTGTGTCAGGAGAACCGCAGTTGAGTAGCGGCGAGCTGCCCGCAAGCAGCGGCTACGTCACGCCCACGACTTTGCCTGAGTATCACAGTCCGTCCCAGTCGTACCAGCTCCTCCGCAAACGCCTCCACGTTTTTCTCGTCGGGACGCTTCCAGCCGGCGAAGGTTTCGTTATACCGCAGCAGGTTGACCTTGGCCGGGAGGTCGCTGATCCAACGATGCAACGCGCGTGCGTCCTCAAGGCTGTCGTTACGCCCCGCGGCGACCAGCAACGCGATGGTGATGCGGTTGCGGGTCTTGTGGGCGTACTCCATCAGGGCGGCGTGATTGTCCCTCAGGCTGAACTTACCCGCCACCGGCAGCAGCTTGCGACGTACCTCTTCATGCGGCGAGCCGATGGAAAACACCAGTTTAGGCGGATAGTCGCGTTGTGCGAGCTGACGGATGCGTACGGGCAGCCCAACGGTGGAAAGGGTCACCTTGCGACGCGACAGACCGATGCCGTCGGGATCAGTAAACACGTCCCACGCCCGCATTACCTCGCCGAGATTGGCCAACGGTTCGCCCATGCCCATGAACACGAGGTTACTCAGTCGCGCTTCGATCTGCTGCTGCGCAACAAGATAACTCGCTACGATTTCCGTGGCGGTCAGGTCGCGAGTCAATCCCAGCCGCCCCGTTTCGCAAAACTCGCACTGGTATGCGCACCCCACCTGGCTGGAAAGACATAGCGTGTTACGGTCTTCGGTAGGAATGCGCACCACCTCGACCCGAGCCCCGTCGCCGTATTCCAGGAGGAACTTGGTGGCGGAGTCCGGCCTGTCGCCGCCCACGGTCTCCACCAGCGCCGGAAGCTCGACACTGAATCGCTCGCTGAGCCGGTCACGCAGATCCTTCGCCAAGTCGGTCATCCGGTCAAAATCGGCGACCAGCTTGCGGTGGATCCAGGCGTGAAGCTGTCGGCCGTGAAACGGTTTCCGCCCCAACGACACCATCAGCTCTTCCAACTCGGCGCGTGAATAGCTAAGCAGGTTTGACTTGGTCTCGGTCATGAGGTGAAGCTACAACGTGCAGGCGGGCGGAGCAAGAAAGCTCCCCACCGAACATGTCGACGGGGGCCGCCTCAACCTGCCGACCGCAGGGCCGGTGACGCTGCGCCTGTTCAACCTGCTCGGCCAGGCGGTGGGAGGG
The DNA here is from genome assembly GCA_964648415.1 of uncultured bacterium. Classification (GTDB taxonomy): domain Bacteria; phylum Electryoneota; class Electryoneia; order Electryoneales; family Electryoneaceae. The sequence continues at coordinate 11,673 of CAZYOC010000128.1, forward strand.
CGGAAAACTTGCCGGGCTGACCGCCGGCGTGCACCGCATGAGCTGGGATCTGGGCGGCGCATTGCCCTCGGGCGTCTACTTTTTTGTGCGCGCGAAAACAGGAGCCGGACAGTCGGCGAGCCGGAGGTTGCTGATGTTGAAGTAGGGCGACTGTCGCCTGAGAAAAGTACGCCACGCTGACTAACTGTCTTGCGAAACCACTTTCCCGATTCTATGTTAGGAAAATCAGAGGTCGGCGTTTGTAACAACAGGAAGGCAGTTACGGAGATTGAAGAATGCCTGATCGGCATGAAAAGAGGATTATCATTATCGCTGGTTCAAACGGTGCAGGAAAAACTACGTTTGCAGAGGAGTTTCTGCCAAATGAAGCCGGGATACTTACCTTCATTAATGCCGACTTGATCGCCGCAGGTCTGGCGCCTTTCAACCCGGCACGGGCCGCCTTCCGGGCCGGTCGACTGATGCTGAGGGAAATTCATGCTCATGCTCGCCGTGGCGAGAGTTTTGCTTTCGAGACAACCCTGAGCGGTCGAGGTTATGCTGTACACATTCCAGTATGGCGAGGTCGCGTCCCGAAGTTTGGTGGAAATTGAGCTCCACCGTTCGGGTTGTTGAATA
>CAZYOC010000129.1:0-12210 GCA_964648415.1 uncultured bacterium
CACGAAGCATCTCGCATCAAGCTGCCCGGGGCAAAACCCAGCAAACCTGCTGCCATTGTCCATTAGTCGCTCTGGGCGATCCCGTTATGTTTTTCGTCTTCCAGGGCGCCGTTGAGCACCGCCGCATCCTCCGGCGGACGCACCCGCAGGCGTATCACCCGGTTGGACTCCACCGTTTCAATGATGAACGTCCACCCGTCATGGGTGTAGCTTTCGCCTACTTTCGGCACCTCGCCGGCGAGAGCGAAGATGAACCCGCCCAGGGTCTCGTAGTCTTCCTCCTCCGGGATGATGTCCTCGCCGATGCGCTCGTTGAAGTCTTCGTTCTCGATCTTGGCGTAGACCAGGATGTCGCCGTTCTCCACCTGCTTGAACAGGTTCTCCTCATGGTCGTACTCGTCCTGGATTTCGCCGACGATTTCCTCGATGACATCTTCCATGGTGACGATGCCCTCGGTGCCGCCGTACTCGTCAACCACGATTGCCATGTGAATCTTCTCGTCCTGAAAACGCCGCAGCAATACGCTGATTTTCTGAGCGCCCGGCACGAAATACGGCGGTTTCAGCAAATTCTCGATGGTGGCGCTGGGGTCGTCATGCCCCAGCAGATCCTTGGCATACAGGATCCCCGCGATATGGTCCATGTCGCCGTTGAACGCCGGTATCCGGGAATGACCGTTCTCCTGCACCATGTCCACGGCTTCCTGAATCGAGCTTTCGGCGGGCATGGACGCCACATCGATGCGCGGCACCATGATCTCCCGCACTTCCGTCTCGCCGAACTCGAAGATGGAGTGGATCATCTCGCGTTCTTCTTCTTCGAGAACGCCGTGCTCCTCGCCCACCTCCGCCAGCGTCCGCAGCTCCTCCTCGCTGAAGAGCACCTGCTGGGCTTCCACGCCGATCAACTTCGCCAGGCCGTCCACGAACAATACCAGGATGCGCATGACGGGATAAAACAGGTAGTAGCAGAGCCAGATCGGCCCGACCAGCGTGGTGGACCAGGTCATGTTGTGCTTGTGGGCGAACACCTTGGGGCTGATTTCCGACAGGACGATAATGGCGAAAGTAACGACCACGACATCCAGCAGCAGCGCCAGGGTTGGGTTGAATCCAGCGGCCACCGCGACCTCGTGGACCATGATGGCCGCGACCGATGCGATGGCGACATTGATCACCGTGTTGCCGATCAGGATGGTGATAAGCAGCTCGCGCGGGCGATCCACCAGGCGGATCACCTGCCGTGCTGAACGGTCATCCCTGGCGCGAAGAGCCCGTAGCGACGATTTGCTCAGAGAGAAGAACGCGGTCTCGCTCCCCGAGAAAAAGGCCGACAATATCAGCAGGCCCGCCAGGATCGGGCCCGCCACCATAGGGCTGGCTAAGTCCACCTACGTTTGTCCTCCGTTGGGGGCGGCGTTCGGCGCCACAGACCAGGCGAACTCGCCCTGGCTTTCCTGCGCGCGCGCCAACCCCTCGTCCTCCCGCCGGTGCATCCGGGACCGCTCGTCATCCGTCGAGTCCCGCCACCCCGATAAATGCAACAGGCCGTGCAGCAACAGCCGGCTGACCTCGCCGACCAGGCTCGCCTGATATTCGTTCGCCTGTCGCGCCGCCTGCTCCAGGCAGACGTACACTTCACCCTCGCTGTCCTCTACGTCTTCCTCGTCAACAGCGAGAAACTCCATCTCTTCGTCCGCCTCCGACCTCAAGTCGAATGCGATCACATCGGTCACTCCCTCGTGCCGAAGATAGTGTTCGTTCAGTTCAGCAATATGGTCATCATCCACAAGCACAAAGTCAACCGTGGAGGGACCGTTTTCACGTTCGGCTTCACTGCGCAGCCATGCCAGCAGCTCTTCTTCACCCTCCACGATCCACGAAGCGTTGTCATTCCACAGTTTCATGATTCTCCTTGGAATCAATCGCCGCTTCGCTGGTAATCTGCTGCGCATACTCCTTGTGCCGCGCCTCCAGTTCCTCGCGTGAGGGATACCGGATACGGTGATGGTGCATCCCTTCCAGAATCGGCACAAACGCTTCAATGACCTTGTGAATCTCATGCAGGGTCAAGGGGCACTCATCCAGCTCCTTGTCCTGATATTTGTTGATAATGATCTTCCGCACGGATTCTTCGATCTTCTCCGGCGTGGGATCCTCCAGGCTGCGGGTGGCGGCTTCGCTCCCGTCGGCCAGCATCAGAATCCCCGTCTCCTTCGACTGCGGTTTGGGCCCCGGATACCGGTACGTGTTTTCGTCCACCGTCTCGTCCTTGCCCGCCTTCCGCAAGGCTTCATTGTAGAAATAGACCATCAGGCTGGTGCCGTGATGCTCCCGGATAAATGCCTTGATCGATTCCGGCAGGTGATATTTTTTCGCCATCCGGATCCCGTCCAGCACGTGCTGCTTGAGGAACCGGGCCGAGTCCTCCGGCTCGAGTGTCGAGTGGATATTGAACGAGCCGGGCTGATTCTCGACGAAATACTCCCGGCGGACCATTTTGCCGATATCGTGGTAATACGCCCCGGCTCGGACCAGCAGCGGGTTGGCCTGGATCGCCTCCGCCGCAGCTTCCGCCAGGCTGCCCACCAGCAGGCTGTGGTGATAGGTCCCCGGCGCGGTCAGCGACAAGCGCTTCAGCAACGGCCGGTTCAGGTCGGACAATTCCAGCAGCGTCAGATCCGTTGTCACCCGGAAGGTGTACTCAATCCCGATCAGCATCCCCAGCGCCAACAGCGGCGACCCGAAGGCGTTGATCGTCGCCCAGCCGATCTCCCGCAGGATGTCCATGTTCATCTGCAGGGTCAGCATCCGGTCGGCCAGCATCACCAGCAGCGACCCGGCCAGGATCAACAGGAAGGATCGCATGATCTGTACGCGGGTCCGTACCCGGATCACCGTGAACACCGCCAGCGCCGCCGGGAAGAAAGTGGCGAACACCGCGAAAAAGTTGTTCCCGGTGAGTGCGCCTACCAGCATCGACAGCGCAACCAGGAAGATCATGGCCACGCCGGTGTCAAACACCACAGTGAGGATGATGGACCCCAGCGCCGCCGGGAACAGGTATACCGACAGGTTCATCGGTAAAATCACCAGGCCGAAGAACGCCACCTCGAGCGCCAGCAGGAAACAGACCAGCAGCAGCTTGTTCGGCTTGAAGAAGACATCCGGCCGGAACCTCATCAGCCAATAACCCAGCAGGCCCAGAATAATCGCCGGCAACAGGAAACGGCCCACCCAGGTGAGCACAATCGCCAGCGAACCTTCTTCCGCAGCCATCTCCGCGCGCTTGATCTCCATCGAACGGAGGATGTCGATATGCTCCTTCGAGAACTTCTCGTTGGAGTCGATAATGCGCTCGTCTTTAAGGACGATGCCCTTGGCGAGAGGGATTTTGGCGACCGCCCGTTCGCGGCGTTCCGCGGTTGCCTTTGGATCATAGAAAACATTCGCCCCGAGAAACGGCAGCATGGCTTCATAGCCCAGACGCACCAGCGAATCAAGCTGCGCCTGTGTGCGCTCGCCCAGCTCCCGGCGAATCACTCGAGGCAGCTCGCCGCGCGCCTCCGACTCCAGAATGTAGTGGCTGATGGGAGCTTCGGTCTCCTGGCCGCCCTGAACAACCCGGATGGGCTCCTCCGGCGAGGCGCCCCGGTCTGGAAGCTGATCCAGAATGCCGCGACGGTAGAAATCCCGCAACAGGTTCGGCAACAGCGAAAGCGGAAGTCCCCGCTCCTCTTCGGTGCGGGACACATTCAACCGCTCGATGAACTGCCGCCAGGAGGGATAGGTCAGCGGCCCGTTATGAAAATTCCGGTTCTCCTGCCAGAGTCTTCGGCTGATGCTGTCCGCAATAGCGGGCTGTCGTCGCTCCAGGGTTCGTATGGAATCGCCGGCCATCTTCACATGTTGCAGAAAACCCTCGAGCCCCCGCACCCGCTCCATCGCCAGGCTGTCGTTCCGTTCATATACCGGCGCAACGGCTTCCCGCGCTTCTGCATATTCCCGGTCAAGCTCCTCATCACTCTTGAGTATCTCGAACTGAAACGGGGCGATGATCTCCTGATCGCTGATGGAGCCGACCGTATGATCCGTGAAGCGAAACGCCCCCTGCTTGCGTGGAAACAGGAAACCGGTCCCGATTGTCAGCACAATCAGAAGCACCCAGGGCAGCCCCGGGTATAAGCTCTTCTCGTACCACTTTTTGTCGGAGGTATCGCTCACGATTCTCCGTCTGTTTGCGCCTGACCGTCATGGTCATACGCCTGGATGATGTCCCGCACCAGGGCGTGACGTACCACATCCCGGCTGTCCAGAGTGACAAACGCCACCCCGCGTATGTTCCGGAGAATGCGGATCGCTTCTTTCAAGCCGCTGGCCTCTTTTTCCACCAGGTCGATCTGAGTCAGGTCACCGGTTACAATCGCCTTCGAGCCCCGCCCCAAACGAGTCAGAAACATCTTCAACTGGTCGCTGGTGGTGTTCTGCGCCTCGTCCAGCAATACAAACGCGTTGGACAGCGTCCGGCCCCGCATATACGCCAGCGGCGCGATCTCAATCCGGTTTTCATCAATCAACCGTTTCAATCGGTTCGCCGGGATCATCTCCATCAACGCGTCATAAATGGGACGGAAGTAAGGGTCGACCTTTTCCTTCAAGTCGCCCGGCAGAAAGCCCAGCCGTTCGCCCGCTTCCACCGCGGGCCGCACCAGGATGATGCGGTCCACTTCCCGCTCCAGGAAGGCGCGTACAGCAATCGCCACCGCAAGGTATGTCTTGCCCGTCCCCGCCGGCCCCACCGCGAAGACCAGGTCCGACTTCAACGCCGACTCGACATACTCCTGCTGGTTGCGGCTGCGTGTCCGGATGCTGGAGCGGGTGGATTCCAACACCAGCAGCCCGTCCTCGTCCTCCCGGCGCCCGTTGCCGGAGAACCCGGCCAACGCCAGCACCGTCATCAACCCGGACTCGTCCACCGGGTGCTTGCGCGCCATCTCTTCGAGGTCGCGGAACACCTGCCGGAGCGGCTCCTCCTCCTCGGCGGGGCCGTCCACACTCACCGTTTCCCCACGCACACTCAGCATCGACCGAACCGACCGTTCGATGGTCCGCAAATTGCTGTCGCTGCTACCGACGATATTGGGTAATAACGCCGGATTAAGCTGAATTTTGAATTGTGTTTGCACGGCCTTTTCAAGCTAAAAGAGCGGCCCGTATCCCCGTGAAAGGGACTGGGCCGCCCGGTTGGGTCTTACCTGAAACGTCCTTGCTGAGATTCCGAACTCGCCATCAGCGGCTTACTTACCGCCCGGTAACGTCAGAATCATTTCCGGATAGATCACGTTCGGATCTGAAATCAACACCTGATTGGCTTCGTGAATCTTCCGCCATTTGAAGGGATCCCGGTACAGATTGTCCGCGATGCTGTACAGGTAATCGCCCTTGGCGACCAGGTATTGGGTCCGGCTGTCAATGTCCTTCGGAATCGTGAAAACCTGCTGCGGGTAAATCAGGTCCGGATCTTTGATCTGGTCGGTGTTCACCGAGTAGATCCGCATCCACTTCATCGGGTCACCGTAATGCTTCTGCATCCCCGCGATCTTCCAGAGGTAGTCGCCCCGCACCACGGTGTAGGTCAAATTTCGCGGCATGACCATGCGGCGACGGATGTTCTCGAGCTGAGCGCCGATCTCATCGAGACGGACCATATACTCGGTCAGCAGCGCTTCCGGGCGCTCCCGCAAGCCGGCCAAGCGCTCGTCCAGCACATCCAGCTCATCGCGGCGCTGGTAGATCTCCTCGCCGCTGAGACGGCCGAACGCGGCGACATCCTTCTCCAGCGCTTCCACGTCTTTCAAAAACGCGGCAATGCTCTCCGGAGTGATGCCCAGCATGTCGTAGATTTCCTGCCAGGTCGCGTCGATCTGCTCCTGCAAACCGGACAGTACGCCGTTGAGAGAATCAATCTCGGCCTCGAGTGTCTCGATGTTCCCGTTGGCCTCGTCGAGACGGTTCTGCCAACGCTCCATCTCCTTGACCCACTGCTCGTACTCCATCTCACGCTGAGCAGAGGCGGGTTGAACGGCAAAGGCCACGACAATCAATGCCAATACTGCAATGCGGATGGTCAGGTAGCGGCTCATTGTGCGCCTCCTTCCGCCTGCACTTCAGCGGCTTTTTTTGCCTTCCGCTCCTTGAGACGCTGCGCGACCTTCTCCTTCTCCTGCTGCGCCGCCTTCAGCTCCGCTTCCTTCGAAGCGATCTGCTGCTCCAGCGAACTCTTCTCCTTACGGAGTTCATCCACCTTCGACTCGGCGCGCAACGCTTCGTCACGCAAGGCGTCCAACTGGTCCAACTGTTCCTGAGTCGCCATCTTGGTGCAACCCGTTCCCAGTAACATGACCAGGAACAAAGCGCTTACCAGGCCAACCCCGGTCACACGCTTCATGGTCTTCAGCATAACCGTCCTCGCCGTTTGGCAGGTTTAAACACCTATCGCCCGAATGGGCTGCTTTCTTGCGTACCTCTCCCCGAAGGTTTTTGACCTTCCGTGCTCCGAGTATACGAAGACCCTGAGAAAAAAGTCAAGAGAATCAACACTGACAAGGAAAAGAACCGTTTCGCTCTTTTCGGTTTCTCACTCCCCTTTTACGTCCTGTTTCAGCCCCAGTTCCCTTAACTGAGTCTCATTGATATCGCCCGGCGCTCCCTCAAACAACGCCACCGCCTGGGCGGTTTTAGGAAAGGCAATCACGTCCCGAATAGATGATACGTTATTAAATAACATCACGATACGATCAAACCCGAACGCAATACCGCCATGGGGTGGAGCGCCAAATTCAAGCGCTTCCAACAGGAAGCTAAACCGTTTTTTCGCAATCTCCGGGCCAATGCCCAACAATTTGAACAGCTCCAATTGGATTGCCCGCTCGTGGTTCCTGATGCTGCCGCCACCGACCTCCTCACCGTTCCATACCAGGTCATACGCCTGGCTGAGAATCTTCGCGGGATCCTCGTCCTTCCAACGTTCCCAGCTTGTCGGCTCCGGAGCCGTAAACGGATGATGCAACGCGACATAGCGCTGCTCCTCTTCATCCCATTCAAGCAAGGGAAACTCCGTCACCCACAAAAAATCATGTCGTCCCTCCGGGATCCAGCCCTCTTTGCGGGCCAGATGGAGCCGCAACATGCCCATTACCTCAAAGCGACGCATACTCCCGTCGGCAGCCACCAACCCCAGGTCGTCCTCCTCGAGCCCAAGCTTCTCAGCGGCGATATCCAACTGCCCGCCCGGAATAAATTTCCCCAGCGGACCGCCCCAGGAACCGTCTTCGCCCTTCTTCAAGGGCATCAGGCCGCCCAGACCACGTTCCTTGACATACTCCTCGAGCTCCTTGATCTCCTTGCGAGAAGCCGCAGCCCGGCCCGGAACCCGCAATCCGACCACGCCGCCGCCCGCCTCGGCGATCTTGTCAATCACACCGAAACCGTGCCCCTTCAAATCATCGGTCAACTCCACCAGCTCGCTGCCGAAACGCGTGTCCGGCTTGTCAGAACCGAACCGGCGGATGGCTTCCGCATAGCTGATCCGGGGAATCACCTTCGGAAAGTCAAAGTCCAGGATCTCCTCGACCAGAGCCTTCATCATGCCTTCCGCCACCTTCAAGACATCTTCCTGGTGGACGAACGCCATTTCCACGTCGATCTGAGTGAACTCCGGCTGACGGTTGGCGCGAAAATCTTCGTCACGGAAACAACGGACAATCTGAAAATAGCGGTCAAAGCCCGACACCATCAGGATCTGCTTGTAGGTCTGGGGCGACTGTGGCAACGCATACCATTGCCCCTTGTGCAAGCGGCTGGGCACGATAAAGTCGCGCGCCCCTTCCGGCGTCGAACGGGTCAGGTACGGCGTCTCGATCTCCAGGAACCCCGCCCCGTCGAAGAAGCGCCGGGTCGCTTGCAGCGTCTGGTGGCGAACAACCAGATTGCGCTGCATCTCGTCGCGCCGCAGGTCAAGAAAACGGTGACGAAGCCGGTGCTCCTCGGACGGCGTGAACTCGTCTTCCGGTTGCAGGGGAGGCGTCTCGCACGCGGCCAGCACGATCAGCTTATGCGCCAGCACCTCGATCTCGCCGGTGGCCATCGAACGGTTGATCATGTCGCCGGGACGGGCGCGAACCACACCTTCCACCTGGATCACCCATTCACCGCGCAACCGTTTGCCGGCCTCGGCCAACTCCCGATCTTCCGCGGGATCGAACACGATCTGGGTGCGACCATACCGGTCCCGAAGGTCCACGAAAATTAATCCGCCCAAGTCTCGTACTCGCGCCACCCAGCCGGCCAGAACGACAGTCTCGCCGGTCGCCGCCTCTGTAAGCTGTCCGCATGTATGGGTTCGATACACAGTTTCCTCCCCGCCGCTGTTTTCACAATCGGCCAACGTACAAAGAAAAAGGCCATGACGCCAGCGTCATGGCCTGTGCAAGGCTGCTCGCAAGCCTTGTGAATCGATCCACTAAATAAAGTTCAACGAGAAACTGGTCTGGGTATCGCCTTCCGCCGGTGGGAACCGCCAACGTGATACGCGTTGCCGTACACAGCTTTCCACGCGACGGCCGAGACCGGCATTGGACCACTGGGTGTTCTTGATCCGCACATTGCCAACGCTGCCGTTGGAACGAATCAGGTAATCAATGGTGATCTTGCCGGTCAGGCGCGGATCCTGACGCTTCTGGTTGTTGTAGCACACCTTCAGCGCATTGGATTCCCGGTTGACAACCGCACGGATGTCACTGGAACTGCGTGACGCAGTACCGCCGCCCGGAGCAGTAATTTCCGGCGGAGCATCCAGCTCGACTGTGGAAGACCCGAGGATACGCTCGATCTCTTCAATGCTGAGCTCGCCGCCACCGGGCCCGCCGGAACCTTCCGTGAGAGCGCCGCCGGAGCGAGCGGTTTGCACCGCGTCGATCGCACGATCTGACGTGGCCACACCACGCAGCCCGCCCATATCGACACCGCCGGCTCCGCCGCCGGACAGTCGCCGTGCCGCATGGCCGCGCGCACCGCCGGTTCCACGTCGGCTCGCACCCGCCGCAGCCGCGAAAATCGCATGCTCCTGAGCTGCCGCACGCGCCCGCGCCATCCGTTCTTGAGCCGCAGCCGCCGCCGCCTGCATCCGTTGCTGAGCCGCAGCCGCACGTTCTTCACGAAGCACTTCGGCGTCCGGCGCCTCAACCTCTTCGCCTTGCTCTTCCATGCCGGCCGCTTCCGTGCTTTGAGCGGTTTCCTGCACAGGCGGTGTTTGCTCCACGCGGTAAATCGCCTGCATGTATTTCTTCAAGTCTTCCGCACTCATCGGCTTCGGTTCCAACGTCTGCAGATAACCAAACAAGCCGAAGAAGATAATGAAGTTAACAGCAAACGTAACCCAGTAGGTAACGTCAAACGAGTCGGCAAAGTGGTGGTTGAACTCCTTGGGGAATCCCACTACCTGAGCCTGCTTGACAGCGGCTTTTGCTTGTTGAGCCATGGGATATCCTCCTATTCTTCTTTAACGACAACGAAGTCATACTTTGCCATCTGGGCCAGAGATCCCGTTGCCGTGATCTTGAGAATCCAGCTATAGGGGATATTCTCCGCCGCCTGGATCGTCATCTCATCGGTAATCTTCTTGCCCAGTTCTTCATCCTGCCGTTGCTGCTGCTCGATTTTATCCAACAGGCCGCTGATCATCGGAATGTTGTCGTTGGTGAACTGATCGATCGGCGCCAACAGAAACTGTTGCACAATCTCCGCACGACGGGACGCCGGCAACTTCTCGTTCGCAGCATCCGCAATCTCTTCCGTATCCAGGTAGAGACCGGGTTGCAGGAATTCCGAGTCCTTGATCAGGATCACCGCCAGGGCGCGCTTCGGCTCCGTCTGAACCGACGATGTCGGCAGTTGAATATCCACAGCAGGTTTAATCAATGCACCGCTTGCGGAATACGACTTCAAGAGGAACAACAGGATGATGGTCATCATGTCCATCATGGAACTGAGGTTCATCTTGGCGTCTTTGTTCTTCTTGTAGCGGCGCGCTTTTGAAGGGGCAAACGCCATGATCTATCTCCTCGTTCGCGTCCGGGTCGGGGACGACAGGTCCTACTGCATCTGCCCCATAATGGGCTGCGCATACAGAGGTTTCGTTACCCCGTCCGAGTCCTCAAACTCCCGGGCCGCATCGAGTATACCAACGATCACTTGCCAGGGGATATCGCCTTTGGCCGCGATTTTCAAGTTGTCACCGTCCTTGAACTGCCACTTGAACGACACGACTTCTTCCCCGGTCTCCGGGTCAGCATCACGCAACGTATCCAGCGGATCGCCGATAATCTCCTGGCGGATATGCACCAGGCTGTCACGCAAACCGTCGAAGTTGTAGTTCCCCGGCGAGACCACAGGAATCTCCATAAAGTTCTCGCCCTTGGTGGCGCCCTTCATGGACACCTGGAACGCTTCTTCCGTCACGTTCAGAGTCAAGTTCAACAAGGGACGGTCATCTATCAGAGAATCAGGTTGTTCCTGTTCCTGTTCCCCACTGGTACCTCCGCCCTCATCAATGGGCGGAGGCGCATACTCAAGCAAAGCCAACTGCACGAACGCCGCGACCTGAAGCAACATCGGGATCAGCACCACCATCAGGTTCATGATGGGGGTCACGTTCGGCTCAATGGATTCTTCGCCGCCTTTTGCCCGATCTGATGGTTTGTAGGCCACGGATTAACGTCCTCCGGTCAGCAGGTGAACCAGTTTCACCGCGTGTTCGTCGATGTCCTCTACGATCGAATTGATCTTCGAGTTGAGGAAGGTATAGGCAATGATAGCCGGCATCGCCACCAGCAGACCAAACAACGTGGTCAACATAGCGACCGAAATACCTTGCGCCAGCTCACCCGTACCGCCGCCCGACGCACCAGCCGCCTTAAAGGAAAGAATCAGACCGAAAATCGTACCGGTCAACCCCATCAGCGTGGCCACGTTACCAATCATACCCAGAATCGACATCCGTTTGTTCAGCTCGGGAATGATCTCCAACGTGGCTTCGTCCAAGGCGTTCTGCACGGCGCGGAAGTCGATCAGCTCACGCTTTTCCGCTTCCTTCAACGCAGCCAGCACCACTCGGGGCAGGGCGCGCTTGCCGGCGGCATTGCACACGTTGATGGCTTTCTTGAAGTCGCCGGCCTGGATCAATTTCTTGATTTCAGCCATGAACTTGTCGGCATTCACGTTCGCCCGAATGTAGATCGCGATGATCCGCTCGACCACCAGGGTCAGCATCCAGACGAGAAAGAAGAGCAGAATCCACATGAACTCGTAACCGGGCGAGTTCGGATTGAACGACAAGTAGAGATCCTCAAACACTTGACCCATCTTGATCCTCTCCTATGTTCCCCTCACATCAAACTGGGTGTATGAAACGTTTACTCTCTGTGTTTTCGAAGCCGTCGAGGTTAGCGTATGACCCTCCCGCACAATTGCAACATTTTCAATCCCCGGGAAGTGTCATCGCTGCAACCTCTCAACGCAAATATAGGTTGGGTGCGCCTTACGCGCAAGGATTCAAAGCACATCCTCTCAATTCCTGCTCACCGTGCCCTCCCGGACCCCAGACTGTCGCAGAAAGCGAGAGTCCTCTCGCTTTCTGAGAAGGCTTGAATCCAGTCATGTTTATATACTACAAGATGTTAGCTATGGAAACCAAACGGGTAAATGCTACACTGTTGTGATACAGTCTGGACCGCCGGTATCAGCGCGAGGGCAACCGTTCACGCCGGAGCATCTGTTTGAAATCGTCCATCGGCATCGGCTCCAACTCATCGCGAGCCGGCGCCACCAGGTCCGAAATCAAGGCAAATGCCGTCTCGCCGTAATCCTTCGCGACCCTGTCAATGCTGATGGACTCAAACTCGGGCGGCGTCCGGGACAACTGAATAATGGCGTTGGGCTCCGGAATTTCGCCCTTGATGTCCACCGTGAAATCTTGCCCGCAAACCATCCCGGCAGCGCCCAGCAGCAGCAGAATGCTTATGCTTGCGAACAACATCTTCATCATCTTCCCCACCTTCCAGGTCTGTTCCTTAATCAATCCCTACTCCAGGAGATGCCTAGTGCTCCATTGCGCCAGCTATGACTGTTTCTGCTTGTTTCTTGATGAGTCAA
>CAZYOC010000130.1:0-12209 GCA_964648415.1 uncultured bacterium
ATGATGTCATTCCTGCGAAAGCAGGAATCCAGAATAAACAAGTACTTAAGAGTCTCAGTGTGTTCGATTCTTTGCAAGAACCACTATACAGACTGTTGCAGAATTCTGATGTCTCTCGTTCCAGCGAAGAGCCTGCCCTCGAATGCTGTGATCGGGGGCTGGAACCGGAACGAAGTGTAGCTTGCGGTGTCCCGTAGTTTGGGACAGCCTTGAATCCAGACATGTTGATATACTACAATATGCTAACTGTGAAAGCCAACTATTAAACACTATTTCGGTTTAGAATTGCTAATATTTTGTATTCTTGAACCTTCTGCCTGCTCAGAAATGGCAATATCGGGTTCAATCAACATTCGAACTCTAAAGGTTCAGTCATATTCCTTGCGAGATGATCCAGATCCGGCCATCCCTCTTCTGCTTTTGATAACGATTTGAAGATTTTCTTTCTAATGCTTTCCCCTTCAGTCAAAGATGTTGGAAGCGAGTAGTACCGATTGTCGTTTTGCGTGAGTCTTATTAAGAATTGTTTCTTTTCCAGTTCATCAAGAATTTCTTCAATGACTGATTCCTCGATTTGCAGAAGATGCGCCAGCTCACACTGACACAACTCACCGGCAAGCGCCACCAACCTGTACGTTCGCAGGGCCAGCGCGCCACCATTCAACTGTAACCGTTCCGCCAGGTCGGCGGGCGCGAATTGCTTTACGGGATCGGACACAGCTCTGCCAATCGTTCGCACTGCGATCTATCAACACATGACGACATCGTAGAATCCCCTTCTATTCAATTCGTTTCACAGACCGGGTTTTTTGCCTTTTTCGCTTTGTAACGAGTATAATCTTCTGTGGCAGTTTGGCTTGCCGTCAACTCTTCAATCAATTCGCGTTGCCAGGGCGACAGGCTCTCGAACAGCCTGGAATAGATCCATCGTCCATCTCGCCTGGTTTGTGTCCAGCCGGCCTCTTCAAGTTGCTTCAACGCTCGCGATGCTGTCGAGAGGCTGACATCCAACGTCATCTGGACATCGCAGACACAACACTCACCTGCGGTGTGGAGCAAGGCAAGGGTGCGTAGCCTGTGCGTATCCGCCACCGCTTTGACGGCTTTCAGCATCGGTTCCATATTCCCATTCCCTCGTTTGCGCAAATGTGAAATTAACGAAGGCGGACAGATGAAACAACAGCGAGTACTCTCCTGAATCGAGGTTCAGAGTTACTCCTCATTTCGACGCTGTTCAATCATCCAGGCGATAGCATCCGCGGCAGTATCATTTACGGTTGCGGATTTCATCAGCCTCGCAACCAGAACCGCTTCGACTATCTCTTCCTCGGTGATCCCTGCTTTTCGTGCGAGTTTTGTCCACATCAGCGTACAGGTTGATGACTGAAGAGCAGATGCCACCCCAAGTCCCACAAGCAGCTTCGTTTTTTGGGGAAGTGCCTGCAGGTCAGGGTTCTCCATGATAGCGGCTTTGCTGTCCAGATAAGTCTTCGCCCCGACAGGACTGACCATGTTGAGGAGGTCCATCGGTGTTTTCCCGGCTTCCATCATTCTGCTCCGTCTGCAAAAGGTGACGCGATTGTCTTACTTGCCAATCGCGAGTAAACGTTTTTCGATCTGGATCGGGGCATCGCCTTTTTCTCGAGCAGGATCAATTGCTCAATGATTCCCTCCAGCCGACTGCCGGGGAATCCCAGCGCTGCCTCTGAGGTTGCCAGATCGGTCGCTTCCCGGCAACCATAACACCCCAAAGTGAAATTCATTCGCTGTTCCACGTAAGGGATGATCGTACAATCGACACATGTCGCTTGGAGTACTGCGGTATCTCCAGCCCGACGCTTGCCGCCGTCGAGATTCTGATCCGCCAGTAGCAGCCACATCAATTGTTCCGGTTCTCCCTCGACAACGATGATATCGGGAAGCGACGGACTCTTCGCGAGTGGGGATACGGCAATCGTATGGATGGAATGTGGAGAGAGGTTTGTCATCCCCTGGAACATGGTGACACCAGTATTCGGTTCTGGCACGATTCCGAATCCAACCAGTCCGTGACCATTGGCCAATCCTTCTGGAAGGGGTTTGAAGCCAAAGGCGGCAGCGGCGGCAGGACAGGAAAGACCATCACCATCAAGTATCACGCTTTCACCTTGCCGTGCACGCATCAAGGCCTGGCAATAACGGTGCGAGGATAACTGTTCCCACGTTGAAAAGGACTCGGGGACCACGCTGGAGTTGACCAACCAGACGGCTACCGGTTCACTTTTCAACTCAAGAATACTCTTCATAATCCTTGCGTGTTCTTCACTGGCGACCATCAAACACTCCAGCTGTAGATAATAGCGCCTACTCGAAGGAGGAGGCGCTACCACTTATGATCAAAGCCATCCTTCCACCATACTGTGAGAGGGGATTTTGCCGCTGAACTTGATCTCCCCATCCACGGCAACCCCCGGTGTCGCGAGGATACCGCGCGCAGCGATGTCCGAAGGATTCGTCACCTTCTCGATCACGTATTCCTGCCCTTCGGTCCAGCCCTTCTTTTCCACTACCTGGCGGATGATGGCTTCCGCTCGCTTGCAGTTCGGGCAACCAACGCCTAACACTTCAATCTTCTTCATGCTATCCTCCAGTGAAAATCTATGAAAACAATGTTTCGCCACACGATTTACTTTACGTAGTGGCGCGATCTTTCAACGATATCTTACCGTTCTCGAGCATCACCTTCTTGACGTGTCCCCAGATGTTGTGCTTTTTGTAAGTCTTGCGCAGACCATCGAGATTCGGGAACTGAATCGCCTGCCCCTGGCAGAGATTCGCACACGTCGTGCATCCCACAACACAGTCCCGGGGCTTTACGACGTGCGGCATGTGGTCTTCTCCCCAACTGAACACCCCTTTCCCGCAGTTCATGCACATACCGCACTGAACACAGAGGTCATAATCAATGGAAGGGTTCCACGTTATCTGGTTACGTTCAACTCCGGCAAACCAAGGCATGGACTTCACCTCGTTTTACTTGTTACGGGAGAACCGTGTGTCGGCACGGCCTTCGTTCGCGTCCGGATCAATCCCCTCAAGCCATCCATAACGACTGTCCGGATAACAGTCGAACCGTGGGACATAGGGTTTGATATCCAGCAGGGGAGTGCCGTCAAGCATGTCAACGTCCTCGACTTCAAGCCGGTTCTCGTCGATACTGAGCAATGTGACAGCCGAGATCCCGATTGCGTTAAACCGGCTTGGCGCACGGGTTGCGAACAATCCCCTGGGAGTATCATCCATGTACGGAATGACAACCGGTTCCGCTTCTTTGCTCTTGTGAAACCAATAGATCAACCACACCCTGTCGAACCCCTCGAGATCCTTCAACGCTTCACCGAATCTCGGGGCCACTTCCACCGTTCCCCGGATACCGGCAGCTTTGAAGGGTTGGATCGGCATCCCTTCAGGAACCTTGTGGGGCGTTCGGATCACGCCGATCGAGCTCCATTGCCCTTCCGCTGTCTCCATCAGATCAGCCTCCCGAAGATCATACCAACGAAGGTGGAAAGAATCACCACCAGCACGACATAGGCCGCCGTCCGTTTCATGCCCATCACCCGGCTGATCACGATCATGTTGGGCAGGCTCAGCGACGGCCCGGCCAGCAGCAATGTCAACGCCGGCCCTCGCCCCATCCCCAGGTCCATCAGGGCTCGTACGATCGGCACCTCGGTCAGGGTGGAGAAGTACATCAACGCTCCGAACACACTCGCCAGCAGGTTGTTCCAGATGCTGTTTCCACCGACCCATTTCTGCACGACAGGCTCAGGTAACAACACCTTGATCATACCCGCGATGAACACACCCGCCAGCAGGATGGGCACGATTTTCTTGAACAGATCCCACGTTTCCAGCATCCACTGAGTAACTTCCTGTCCCGTGTACCAGCGTACGACCATGACGATCACCGCCACCAGAAACACCAGTGCGATCAGCGTTGGGATCGGCTTTCCTTCAAAAACCATCGCCCATCGCCCGGCTTCGGTCTGTGTTAATTCAACTACAAGGCTGATTGATGAGGCGGCCACCAGGAACACCACCATCGCCGCGAAGTACGGGATCACCTGGCGGAGCGGGTGTGAATCCTCCTCTTCGCTCCCATACGCCCACTGTGGGTTCTCCGCCTGCAGGCGTTTTTCGGACGAGCGAAACAGCGCGGCCATGATCAGCCCGATCACAATGGAGAAGACGATGGCGCCCACCGCGCGCGCGACCCCCAGGTCAAGCCCCAGCAGTTGCGCGGAATAGATGATCGCCAGGACGTTGATCGCCGGTCCGGAATACAGAAACGCTGTGGCGGGGCCGAGCCCGGCGCCGTTGCGGCGGATCCCGGCGAACAGCGGCAGGATGGTGCATGAACAGACGGCGAGAATCGTGCCGGACACCGATGCTGTGCCGTAAGCGAGCGGTTTAGGCGCGTCCGGCCCGAAATACTTGATCACCGCCTGCTGGCTGACGAACACAGCGATCGCGCCGGCAATGAAAAACGCAGGGATCAGGCAGGTCAACACATGGGCTGAGAGGTATTCCGTAAGCGCTCCCCAGCCCGCAAGTAACAAATCCAACAACATGACATCGTGCCTTTATGCATGAATGTGCATGAAACAAGAGAAGATCTTTACAGTGCTCCGGTCATCTCCCGGGCCTGCCGGTAGGCGAGGTCATGAAGAATATCATCGGCCAGTTCAAGCAAGCGAAACACCCTGGGCTCAGAAATGCGGTAATAGACGGATACTCCTTGTTTCCGCCATTCCAGGAGCCCCATTTCCCGCAGCTTGATCAAGTGGCGACTGATAACGGACTGGTCCTCCTTCATGGCGGGCGTGATTTCGCAGGCGCACTTCTCGCCATCTCGAAGCATGTAGAGGAGCTTCAGGCGAGTGGGCTGACCGAGCACAACGAACAGCCTGGATTCCCACTCCAGTTTTTTCGGATCAACCATTACCCACTCCCTTCGCCTCTTGCGTTCATGCATGACAGTGCATAAATTATGTGCCGTTGTTCACAAAGTCAAGCGGGGATGAGAGACGGCCCATTAATCGTTGCGACTCTTCGCTCGTCACATGGGGTGCATGCTCAGGAAAACAAGACCGTTCGGGAGGTTGTCAACGTGCTACGAATGCTTCGCTCAGAACCCGGAATTTCCCCGTTTCTGCTCGTACCGGTTCTGTTTTCTCTCGGAATCGTGCTAAGTGTTGCCTCAGCACAGACCGGTCACGAACCTGAGCTGGCAGTAGTCGGGCACAGACAGATGATTGAAGATTCTACAGAAACTGATGACCCAGTCCTGCAATCTGCTCGCATTGCGCAAAATTCGGATCTGACACTTGAAGCCGCCATTGAATTTGCTTTGGCAAACAACCCCGGCCTCCGTGCCTCGAGGTCGGACGCCGAGGCTTCTCATGCTCGCAGCATTCAGGCGCGGGGGGCTGGCTTACCCCACATCGGGATGGAAGCGACGGCCTCGTGGTTCGAAGACGATAAACGTCTGCTGTTCGCACGCTATGGTGGGGAACCTGGTATCTACGGCGATCAACTCGTTACGGGTGATCTCGTGCTGAACATTCCGTTGTACGCAGGCGGACGGCTGAAGCACGAATGGTCCGCAAGCCGTCTGCTCGCTGAATCTTCCGATTTCCGTTTCAATCGATTCCGGGATGAATTAATATATAATGTAACAACGGTCTTCTACACGATACTCGCCCAGGAGAAACGAATCGGCGCTCTGGAGTTTTCTGACAGTACCTTGGTTCAACATCAAAGCCGGGTAAACGAGTTGATTCAGCTGGAGAAAGCGGCTGTTGTCGACCGGATGAGAATTGAGGTGCGAAAAGCAGACGTGCGACAGAGATTAATTGAGGCAAAAAATATGCGCGATCTGCAGCTTCGGTTGCTTGAGAACCTGATGGGATTCGAGAACTTCCGACCAGATATGGTGGTTACAGGCGACTTGGAAACCATTTCAGAGTATACAGAGTATGAGGGACGGGAAGCCTGGTCCGAAGCGGAGGTGTTCACGACGCGCCCTGATCTGTTGGCAGCGCAGCGAGAGGTCGAGGCTCTGAAACACCGCATGACAGGAACACGATCTGTGTTTCTTCCCAGCTTGTCGCTCGTTGGCGCTTATGGTTCCAGATGGATGCCATCACCCCGGTACTCCCCGGCCGGATTGGACAACCCGGAAATGGTCGGACAGGCAGGCCTGAAGCTTAGCTTTCCCATTTTCCAGGGGGGACAGAATCAAGCACGCTGGGAAGAGAATAAACTGCGTTATGATTCCGCCAGGTATCGCTTCGAGCAACTGAAACTACAGGTTGCCTATGAGGTGGAATCTGCACGTTCCACGATGGAAACGGCGCTTGAACGGCTTCAGATGCTTGAGTCTGCTCTCGAGTTGGCGCGGGAAGGGCTACGGATCGAACAGGAAAAACATCTTCTCGGAAGGGGAACTGTGACGGACGTGCTCGATGCTCAATCAACACTGATGGAGCTGGAAGCAAGTTACTACGACAATCTGGCCAACTACCATACCGCCCACGCGAGGCTGGTGCTTGCATCAGGGGGAACCACAGAGTGAATCGTGTCAATATGACCTGGAAACGGATACCTCGAGTGCAGGTTGCCATCATCACCTTTTTTGTCGTTGCCGGATCTTTCCTGCAAGGCTGTCGTCAGGATGCTCCCCAGACCCGACAAAAACGCACCCCTTCGGTACGCTTAATGCGGGCGGAAAAAGCAGATTTCACCCGCAGCCTGGACGTGACCGGAACCGTTGTACCGGTCCGGTCCATCATCCTCCGGTCTCCTGCGGAAGGTCCACTCATCCGTGCAAATGTCAGGGAAGGGGACCGGGTTCGCGCCGGAGATACACTGGCGATACTCGGCAGACGTGAAGCTGTCGAATCGTTGATCGCTTCATTTCGTGAAGAATTACGCAAAGAGGAGTTGAATCTCCAGCGGGTCGAGCAGCTCGTCGCAAGCGGCGCAATTCCCGGTGAACAGCTCGACCAGGCACGCGTTTCTTATGAACGGGTCAAAGCCCAATTGACCCAGGCGTATGAATCCAATCAGGATTATCACATCATAGCCCCCTGGTCGGGGATCATTTCAAACCTCCTTGCACAGGAAGGTAACTATCTCGCTCCTCGAGACCCGATTATTGAAATGTTTGACCCGACATCTCTGGTTATCAGGGCTTCTATTCCAGAACAGCACGCTGTTCATCTTCAACTGCATCAGGAAACTTCTGTTCAGCTTGACGCGTATCCAGGAGTACGTTTCGCGGGGACTGCTTCTCGGTTGTACCCTCGTCTGGATGAGCGTTCAAGAACACGAGTCGTGGAGTTTCGCCTTACGAACCCCCCAACACTTCTCCCTGGCATGTTCGCACGTGTACAGACTCGGACAGAACAGATTTCCGATGCGATTTTTGTGCCTGGTCAGGCGATTGTTGTCGCTCCGGACGGTACGTCCTTCGTGTTTGTCTATCGCGATGGAAAGGTGCACAAAAACCCGGTTGCAGTTGGGGTCGACGAGCAGCAGCGAGTGCAGATTCTCACGGGTGTTGAAGAGGGTGAGTCGATCGTGGTTGCCGGTATCGCATCGATTCGAGATGGCATGGATGTCCAGATCCAGAGCGCAAAGGTAACACAAGGTTCATCGAATAACTCGGGCTCAGCGGATACATCAAGCACGAGGACGGTGGGCCAATGAAGATCACCAGCCTTGCGGTGCGACGGAAACTGGCGACCCTGGCCATCCTGATTGCTCTCCTCACTTTGGGTTTTTACGGCTTATCGGGGCTGCCGGTCGATCTTCTCCCGGATGTAACCTATCCCATGATCAAGGTCCACATCTGGTGGCGTGGGGCGACACCGGAAGAAATCGACAAGAACATCGCCGACCCTGTCGAGAGACAGATGGCTACTGTTGACGGACTGGATTATATCGAAAGTTCCGCCATCGAAGGAATGTATACTCTCCTCGTGAATTTCAAATATGGTGTCGATGTCGATGTCGCTTATCAGGACGCCTTAGCGGCCATGGCGCGCGCTGCACGCCAGTTGCCTGTGGACATGGACCCGCCCATTGTAATCAAGGCGGATCCTTCCCAATTACCGATTGCACAGCTCACCATCAGTTCCGATCGCTGGGACCTTGTCAGGCTGAGAACGTGGACGGATGAGTGGTTGCAGGATCAAATGTTGTCAGTGCCGGGAGTTGCCGGTACAGAAATCGTTGGCGGACTGGAAAGGGAGATCCGCGTCCACCTCGATCCAGTTGCGCTCGAAAAATACTCCCTTCCTCTTGCGACTGTTATCCAGAGACTTCGAGAAGAAAACATTCAACAGTTTGCAGGACGAGTCACCGTTGGACAACGAGAGTTTATCGCACGAACCGATGGCGAATATCGCAATCTCGATGACATCCGGAACATTACCATTCGGAGAACCGATCATGGTGAGCTTTACCTGCGTGATATTGCGACGGTAGAGGATTCTCACGAAGAGGTTCGAGTCATCACTCGCCTGAACGGTCAACCCTGCGTCAAGCTCAGTGTGATGAAACAGGCCGATGCCAATACCGTCACAGTGGCGGATGGTGTGATGGCCATGCTGCAACAGCTTGAGCCTGCTTTGCCGCCGGAAGTTAAGCTGGGGATTCTGGAAAACCAGGCGGATTATGTCAGATCGGCGGTGAATGGTGTCCGCAATACCGCGCTGGAAGCGTTTTTGTTGATTGTACTCACGGTATTTCTGTTCCTTGGCAGCTGGAGACAGGTCGTTATCATTGGAATGGTGATTCCCCTGGTCCTTATCCTCAACTTTGGCCTGATGAAGATTTTCGGGTTTTCATTAAACATCTTTTCTCTGGGCGGGTTGGTCATCGCCATTGGAGTGCTGCTCAGCAACGCTATTGTGGTGGTGGAGAACATCACCCGCTGGCGAAACGAACGAAAAGGCTCGTCTATCGAGCACACCGTTCTCGCCGCGACTCAGGAAGTGGGCGTACCGATCCTGGCCGCCACTCTGACATTTCTCGCTCTGCTGTTGCCGTTTCTCCTGGTTCCCGGATTGACGAGCCTGCTCTTCCGGGAATTGATCCTGGTTATCGCCGGAATTGTCACCATCAGCCTCCTGGCGGCGATCAGTGTGACGCCCATGTTCAGCGCTGTCTTGCTGAATCAGCGGTCGTCTGCGAGTAACAAGCTGAGCCGTTTTGAAAAAAGTGTGGTACGCATTACTGAATCCTACAAACACCTCCTGATAAAACTTCTCCGTAAGCCGTTGCGAGTTGTCGCTGTTTTCCTCGCACTTCTCGTTATGGCGATCGTTCTTTTACCGCACCTTCAGAGCGAATTCCTTCCCAAAATGGATGATGGCCGAATTATGGTGAAGGTCAGGATGCCGACTGGCGCATCCCTCGAGGCCACCAATCGGATTATCCAGAGGATAGAACAACAGTTGGAAGGCGATGAGTTAATTGCGAGTTCGTTCTCCCTGATCGGTGGCAAGGTGTGGGGGCTCTATACCTACGAAATCGCCAATGAAGGTGAAGTGAACATTCAACTGACGCCAAGAGCGGAACGGCGAGTGTCCACTTCCGAGTATATAAAAAGATTAAGGCCGGTTATGGGGAAGCTGGCAACATCAGACAGCAAAATTATGGTCAGTCAGATGAAAGTGAAAGGAATCAGACGGATTGGAGAAGCGGATATCGAGATAGAGATCAGCGGTCAGGATATGAACCAGCTTTTCAATCTATCGGAAGCTATTTCAGGGATAATGAAGAAATTAAATACGATTACGAATGTTTATGTCTCTGTTGATATGACGAAGCCGGAGTATAACGTGCGGATCGACCGTGTTAAGGCCGCGGCTTTAGGCATTCAAGTGTCCACTGTGGCGAGATCGCTACAGTCACTGATGTCCGGCGCCATTGCGTCACGTTTCCGGGATGGTGACGAATATTACAACATTCGTGTCGTCATTCCGGAAAGTACCCTGACTTCCCGGAGTGTTGTCGAAAACCTGCCTTTCACAGGCGCGGAAGGCAGGATGTACCGGCTGGGTGATTTCGCGACGGTGGTTCAGGCCGTGGGGCCGGTTGAAATCGTCAGACGAAACCAGGTGAAAACCGTGGTCGTTCGGGGGGACGCCGCAGGCACAAGCGTGGGCGCTGCAATGGCGGACCTGCGAGGTGCGCTACGTTCTCTGCCCATTCCGCCCGGCTACAATCTCCACTTCGGTGGACAGGCACAGATGATGGCGGAAATGCGGCAGTCAACCATTCTCGTTGTCCTGTTCGCCCTTTTCTTTTCCTTCATTGTTCTTACCGTTCAGTTCAACGCACTCAAATTGCCGGGCCTGATTCTATTGTGTATCCCGTTCGCGCTGACGGGCCTTGTCTTCTCGCTGTTTCTGTCGGGCTTGCCGCAAGGCGCTACAGTTTTGATCGGTCTTCTTGTTGTGATCGCGGCTCTCGCCAATGACGGAGTTCTTTTGCTGACATTTGCGATGGATCGGATGAAAAGCGGTGATTCGCCCCTCGTTGCCATCACATCGTCTGCAAGCCTCCGCCTGAGACCCATCCTGATGACGACAACCCCGCTCATCGTCGGGCTGCTCCCCCTGGCGTTCAATCTTGAACAGGGGGGCGAAATGCTGCAGCCGATGGCAGCCGGTGCGATCGGGGGATTGGTTATGGAGTTGATGGTTGCCTTGCTTCTACTTCCGGCCCTGTTTATTCTGTTACACCGTAGAAACATATCCAAAAATAAGTGACGAAAGGAGGCGGACTTTGTTGAATTGCATTCACAGTGGAACGGTTGGGTTTGAGAAACGAAACGCTAGCTACCAAAGAGTGGAAGCATGAAAACTCAGTCAAATCGCAACTGGAAGTCCTGGTTTCTGGTCAGCCTGATTCTCCTCTTGCTGACTGTCACCCTCGCGATTATAACTCGCGTCTGGGTGCTGACGGCGATTCCTGTCGGTTTCCTGTTTGGCTTCTTTCTGCAAAAAGGCGATCTCTGCGGCGCCTCCGCTTTCAGCGAATTCATCCTGACAAAGGACACCCGGAAAATGGCGGGACTCTGGGTGTTGATTGTCGTCTCCATGCTGGGGTTCGCCCTGTTCGACGTCTTGCATCTTGTAAAGCTGAATCCAAAGCCGATGCTCTGGTTAAGCTATCTGGTGGGCGGGGTGATTTTCGGCGCGGGAATGGTGCTCGCCGGCGGCTGCATCAGCGGGTGTCTGTACAAAGCAGGGACCGGGAATCTGAACTCCATGGCGGCTGTCGTCGGCATTCCACTTGGGATTGCGGCCGTGGAGTACGGCCCCCTGCTTGCCCTGCACTCGTCCATGAAGTCCTTCAAACTATCCACCGCGGATGGCGGGGCGATCACCTTCTCTACAGTTTCCGGCCTGCCCTTCTGGGTTCTTGCGATCCTGTTTTCAGTGATCACGCTCGTATTCGTTCTCGTTCTCCGCAGAAAGAAATCGGGCGCCCGGGTCGAGAAAACACAGGAAGACCTGCCGGTGCTTCAACGAATCCTGACCCGGTCCTGGAAACCCTGGCAGGCGGGCTTGATGATCGGGCTGCTCGCCGCACCCGCGTATCTCTCCTCTGCAATGAGCGGACGGAATTATCCTCTCGGGGTCACGCATGGCGTCCTGCAGGCGGAACTGCTGCTGACGGATACTCAACACAAGCATGTCTGGTCGTCGCAGCAGTCCGTATCCACGCCTCAGGAAGCGCCGGCTGAAACACTGGCTCAGCCCTCACGTCCCGGCGGCGGAAAGAAGATTGTCTGGTGGCTTGTCCTGGGCGTTGTCAGCCTGGTTGCCGGGTCATGGGTGTCCGGGCGGATGTCCGGTCAAGCCAGATTGTTGCCCAAACCGCCGGAGCAGACTGTGACAGCGTTCTTTGGAGGCGTGCTGGTTGGGGCAGGCGCCGCCTTTGCCAGAGGCTGTGTCGTTGGCAACATCATGTCCGGACTCGCTCTTATGAGTGTCGGGCTGTTGATCTTCACAGCCGCCACAATTCTTTCAAACTGGCTGACCACATGGGTGTACATGATGGGCGGCTGGAGTCGTGAAAAACACTAATGCTTCGTTGCACCAGCTATGATGCTTTCTGAGCTGCGTCATTTGTTTCAGGACAAGGCG
>CAZYOC010000131.1:0-12170 GCA_964648415.1 uncultured bacterium
CAAGCTGCCCGGGGCAAAACTCATACAACAACCCAATTCAGGTGAAACGATCCACCAGTGGGGAGGATCTGGGGCATCATGGCAAGTATCGAGGTGAAAGAGGCGCAGGAAGGGAAAGCATACAAACATTACCTGGATGCGCCATACCGTATCCAGGGCGGCAACCCGGTCTGGGTTCCGCCGCTGAGGGTACAGCAGAAGGAAGTACACGACCCGAAAAAGTATCCATTCTGGAATCATGCGCAGGAGCGCCGCTTCGTGGCGTACCGGGACGGCGAGCTGTGCGGACGCATCAGCGCCATCAGCGATGATGTCCACAACCGAACCCACCACGAGACCTCGACCCATTTCGGTTTCTTCGAGAGCGCGGATGATCCCGAGGTAGCTCGCGCGCTTTTGGATGCGGTGGAGCAGACTGCCCGCGACTGGGGCCACAACCTGGTGCGCGGCCCCTTCAACCCGTCTATCAACGAGGACATCGGCATTCAGATTGACGCGTTCGATAAATCGAACATGATTATGATGCCCTACAATCCACCGTATTACGCCGACCTGCTGGAGGCCAGCGGCTACGAAAAGGCCATGGATTTGTATTGTTATTACGTGGACCAGGAGTCCATGTCGCCCAAGCTGAAGCGCAGTGCGGAGGCGATTCGGAAGCGGAGCAAGCTGCATTACCGAACCTTCGACAAGAAAAACCTGATGCGCGACGCACTGAAGATCTGGGACGTGTACAACCGCGCGTGGGAGAAGAACTGGTGCGCCGCGCCCATGACTGAAGAGGAGTTCAAACACCTGGTCAAAAACCTGAAAACCGTCGCCGATTTCGATATCATCTTCCTGGCGGAGGACGACGATGACCGGCTGGCGGGATTTTCGCTGGCGCTGCCCAATCTGAACGAAGCCATCGGGAAGATTCGTAACGGCCGCCTGTTTCCGTTCGGCCTGCCCAGGCTGCTGTGGCATACCCGCAAAGGAGCGATCAAGAGTGTGCGCATCATCATCATGGGGGTGCTGGATGAGTATCGGGGGCGAGGTGTGGACGCCGTATTCTACTACGACCATTTCATGCAGGGGATCAGGAAGGGGTATTACTGGGGCGAGATGAGCTGGATTCTGGAGACGAACACGATGATGAACCGGGCGGCGGAAATGATGGGCGGCAAGCGGTATAAGACGTACCGGATGTTTGCGAAGGGATTGTAGGGAAAGACAAGTTTTTTAGGAGGTTAAACATGGTTCCATATATGACCACGACGAGAGGCATGCTCTTTGATAAAGACTGCCTCCAAATCTTATCTTTCATGAAATCGGAAAGCATAGATTGTGTATTCGCGGACCCGCCTTTCAATATAGGGAAAGATTACAAGAATGGATATGAGGATAAACTTTCAGCTCATCAATATTTACAATGGTCAGAAAAATGGATTGAGGAGAGTTGCAGAATATTAAAACCTGGAGGAGCTATATTTATCTATGCAACTCCAGAGCTTGCGATACAGTTTGGAAATATTCTGAATAAATATGTAAACTTTAGACATTGGATAGCTTTAACAATGAAAGGTACATTTAGTCGTGGGAAAAAACTATATCCGGCACATTATGCCCTCTTGTATTACACGCGTGGAGAACCACAAGTTTTTAACAAAATTCGTGTACCAATTCCAATATGTCGCCACTGTGGTGGTGAAATTAAAGATTATGGTGGACATCGAAATAAATTAAATCCAAAAGGGTTAAATCTTACGGATTTTTGGGAAGATACATCACCAAATCGTCATAGTAAGTTCAAAGTCAGGCCCGGTGTTAATGAGCTTAAACTAATTATCCCGGAAAGAGCAATTCAAATTTCTACCGAAGAGGATGATATTGTATTCGATCCTTTTGGTGGTGGAGGGAGTACATATCAAGCTGCTGAAATAAATAATAGGTTTTGGATTGGAACTGAACTTTTCGATAGCGCATATATTGAAAAGCGTTTTACAGAAAGATTTCCTTTGTCAGTTGCAAGTGACCCCATTAAAGATTTACGAAAGGTTTTTAAAGAACATGAAGATCACAAAGATCAGGTATTTCGACGGAGCCAAGGAGAAAATCTCTAGGCTAGGGTTAGCGGATCTATATTTAGAGATTCAAGAAATACTGTTAAACTGTGAGGTATGTCTATTAGAAGAATAACATAGGAATGGCGCAGGAGCATTACGTGAAATGATCGATATCGAGTTTGAAAAAAGGTCTGATTAGATAAAAATTAGTTCTGGTGGTATTGATTGGAAGAAGAAGATTCGATATAATCAGACAATATTAGTTAGAATTGGTGTTGAAGTACAGGTTTCTGCACGTAGTGATTTATTAGTCAGAGATATTGTACACTTACGAAGTAGTATAGATAAAGGCGAAATAGATATAGGCATAGTCGTTGTTAATGACGATTTACTGGCTACATATTTAACCGATAGAGTGCCATGTTATAAGGATGCTGTTAGATATATCGAGGAAGAATTCCGGGAGGCCCTGCATTACCCTTTCATAATAATAGCGGTCGAGCATGATGGTCCCGGCACAGCCCTGCCAAAGAGAGTAACAAATAAATCACAACGTAAAACCAAGGTGGCTCTAAAAAAGCAGGACAAGAAGAAGTAAGACGTGGGTTTTGCCAAGATATTTCAGGTCTGAGCAGCGAAATGATCCCTTCATTCCACGTGCCTCCTACCGAGTCAAATGGTGATAGTGAATCAGGGGAGGCGGATCTGAGCGTAGCGCGAGTGGACGTCGCCGGGTTATCTTTCCCGGGAGACGGAGCTCGTGGAGAGGGGTGAATGAACTGTGCCGGACCGGACATTTGACGTGTTGGCGAGAGGTGGGGAGACCGTCGGTTCCGTCCCACATGAGCTCTTGACTCAACTTCAATGAAGTTCTAACTTTGATGCTTTGTTACGCTTTCAGCCAGAGGAAGAGTGTGTCCTTTTCACAGGCCGTTGAGGGGCGGCTGTGCGTAGCGGGACGTGGGTTGAAAGCCAAACCATACGGAGAGCAACCGAAACAGGCAGGCTCTTTCTCAGTTCGGGAGGAGCGCAGGTCGGAAAAACGGGCGTCAGGGGGCTGCTTATGCGGATCACAGAGATTAACATCAACCTGCGGGACGAGGAGAAGCTGAAGGCATTTGTGAACATCACGTTTGACGATGTCTTCGTAGTGCGTGGGCTGAAAGTGATTGAAGGCGGACAGGGGTTGTTTGTCTGCATGCCGTCACGAAAACTGCCGGATGGGACCTTCAAGGATATCGCCCATCCCATCAGCAACGATTTTCGTAATGACATCGAGGCTCAGATCCTCGCGGTCTACCGGAAGCTGCGCGAAGAGAACAAGACCGGGATGCACCGTATTCAGGATTTGTAGCTCCGGTCACTCATCTGATTCAGCGCGGGAACAGACGCGTTAGGACATCCTGGCCCCCGGCTGATGTCCCAGGTCTGGTAACAGGCTCACGGGCCGGGTTTGCGACGGCTTTGGGGTGTCGCCAAGTGGTAAGGCAGCGGTTTTTGGGGCCGCCATTCGCTGGTTCGAATCCAGCCACCCCAGCAGAGGGAAGGAACGATGATTTCCGGGTTGAGTCAGCAGATCAAGATTTTCACCGGCACCGCCCATCCGGAATTGGCCCGCTCCATTGCGAACTGCATCGGCATTCCGATGGGAGCTGCTGAGGTTGGACGGTTCAGTGATGGTGAGATCTCGGTGAAGATCCACGAGAATATTCGTGGCTGGGACGTCTTCATGGTACAGCCGACGTTTCCGCCGGGCGACAACCTGCTGGAACTGTTGATCATGCTGGACGCCTGCCGGAGGGCGTCGGCCAAGCGCATCACCGCAGTGATCCCGTATTTCGGCTATGCCCGTCAGGACCGCAAGGACGAGTCCCGGGTGCCGATTTCCGCCAAGCTGGCGGCCAACCTGATCACTGCGTCCGGCGCGGACCGGGTGCTGACCATGGACCTGCACAGCGCTCAGATCCAGGGGTTCTTCGACATCCCCCTGGATCACTTGTATGGCTCGGCGGTGTTTGTGCCCTATTTCCAGAAGAACCCGATCCAGGATCTGGTGGTGGTGTCGCCGGATGTGGGGGGGATCAAGCTGGCGCGGGCGTATTCCAACCGTCTCAACGCCAACCTGGCGATTGTGGACAAGCGCCGGGTGAGGGCCAATGTGGCGAAGGCGATGAATGTCCTGGGCGATGTTGAGGGCAAGAACGTGCTGCTGGTGGACGACATGGTGGACACCGCCGGTACGTTGTGCGAAGCCGCCCGGGCGTTATCGGATCACGGCGCGCAGAAGGTGATGGCCGCCGCGGTCCATCCCATGCTGAGCGGACAGGCGTACGACTTGATCGACGCCAGCCCGATTGACAACCTGTTTGTAGCGGACACCATCCCGTCACGCGACGATCGTGAAGATCCGCCGTGGCTGACGAGGTTGAGCATAACCGAAATCTTCGCGGATGCGATTCAACGCATATACCACGAAGAGTCCATCAGTAGTCTATTTGTGTAACGAGGTACATCGTGGCTGAAACAGTAACCCTTAACTGCCAGATCCGTGAGGAACAGGGCAGAGCATACGTTCGAGATCTCCGTAAAGCTGGGTTCGTCCCGGGTGTTTTCTATAAGGGCGGCGAAGAAGCGGTAGCTCTGAAGTTCGATGCGCGCGACATCACCAAGTTTCTGAAGAACCGCCCCCCGCTGTTCAAGGTGCGTTGGGGTGACGGCGAGAGTCAGGAGTTTGAGTGTGTGTTGCGAGATGTGCAATACCATCCGGTTTCCCAGAAAGTCATCCACCTGGATTTGATGGGTATTACACGCGGCGTGAAGATCTACGCGACGGTGCCGGTGCGTGTGGTCGGCGACCCGGTCGGCGTCAAAGAAGGCGGCATTCTGAACGTGGCCATGAGCGAGGCCGATATCCGCAGCCTCCCGAAAGACATTCCGGAAGTTGTGGAAGCAGATGTTTCCGAGCTGAACATCGGCGACGCGGTTCACCTGGGCGACATCGAGATGGAAGGTGTCGAATGGGTGACCAGCCCGGAACGGACCATCGCGGCCGTTGTCGCGCCGAAGATGGTGGCCGAAGAAGAGAAAGAAGGCCTCGAAGGCGAAGAAGGTGAGGAGGGTGAAGGCGCCGAGGAAGAAGAAGGCGCCGGTGAAGGCGAGAGCGAGGAGTAAGGAGTGTCTCGCCGGCTCGTGGCAGGCCTGGGCAACCCCGGACCCGAGTACGAGCACACCTGGCACAACCTCGGCTTCCGTGTGATGCGCGAGGTGGCCGCCAGGCATAAAATCGGGCTGCACCGGAAGGGTGACGCCCTTGTGGGACATGGTTCGGCGAGCGGCAGGGAAATCACCCTGCTGCTGCCGTTGACGTATATGAACCTCAGCGGCCGCGAAGTGGCTCGCTGGGCTCGGAAGCTGAACCTGCACGACGATGAGATCCTGGTGGTCTATGACGACCATGATCTACCCAGGGGACGGCTGCGGTTGCGTCCTTCGGGGGGCGACGGAGGCCACCGGGGGATGAGGTCCGTGCTGGCCGAAGTGGGCGGCAACGCTGTGAACCGGCTGCGTCTGGGGATTCGGGATGACAGCGAAGATCCCGAGGCCGGCGGGTACGCCGATCTGGCGGATCGTGTCCTGACGCCGTTGACCACTTGTGAAGAAAAGCACGTGGAGGCGATCACGGTTGCCGCGGCGCGAGTCGTGCAGGATTGGGTGGGCCGAGGGGTGGTGGAAGCCATGAATCGCCATAATAACACTCGGGTGAACGCGCCGGGCGACGGGGGAAAACAGTCGCCGGAGCGCGAAAAAATTCACAAGCCGGGCGAGTCTGAGGACCGGGAGTAAAAGCAAAACACAGATACATAGGGATCGTCTGGGTAAGGGAGGCTCCCGCATCGACGGGACAAACCAGAGGAAGTGAGCATGGATCTATCGATGTTGTTGTATGCCGCACCGATTTTCGGATTGCTCGCTGTCCTGTTTGCCTTCTTCAAGACCTCATGGGTTAAGAAGCAGGATCCGGGCAACGAGTACATGCAGGAAATCGGGGGGCACATCCAGGAAGGCGCCATGGCGTTCTTGGGTCGGGAGTACAAGGTACTGTCGATCTTTGTTGTCATCGTCGCGATTCTCCTGGCGGTATCGAACGCCGGCCAGGCAAGCAGTTCCTGGTGGATCGGCGTATCGTTCGTGGTCGGCGCATTGTGCAGCGGCCTGTCCGGGTTTCTGGGCATGCGTGTCGCCACGATGGCCAACATTCGCACGGCGGCGGCGGGCCGCACCAGCCTGAACAAGGCGTTGGTGGTCGCGTTCTCCGGCGGTACCGTCATGGGTATGAATGTCGTCGGCCTGGCCCTGCTGGGCCTCGGCGTGCTGTTCCTGCTGTATGTCAAGACCGCGATTGGCGGGGACGCGATGAACAACGCAAACGATCTGGCGCGAACCATCCAGATTCTGTCCGGCTTCTCGCTGGGCGCGTCCTCTATTGCCCTGTTCGCCCGTGTCGGCGGCGGGATCTACACCAAGGCCGCAGATGTGGGCGCGGACCTGGTCGGGAAAGTCGAAGCCGGGATCCCGGAAGACGATCCCCGTAACCCCGCGACCATCGCGGATAACGTGGGCGACAACGTCGGCGACGTGGCCGGCATGGGCGCCGACCTGTTCGAAAGCTTTGTCGGCTCCATCATCGGCGCCATGGTCATCGGCGCGTCCTATTGGATCTTCGCCGGCAAGGACGTAGCCCTGGGCCTGGTCTTCATTCCGCTGGTGGTCGCCGGTCTCGGTGTCATTGTCTCCATCATCGGCACCTTCTTTGTACGCACGAAGGAAGGCGGCAACC
Source organism: uncultured bacterium (assembly GCA_964648415.1). Classification (GTDB taxonomy): domain Bacteria; phylum Electryoneota; class Electryoneia; order Electryoneales; family Electryoneaceae. The sequence goes on from CAZYOC010000131.1 coordinate 6,883, forward strand.
CACAAGCCGCGTTGAATATCGGCACCTTCGGCGCCGCCATCCTGATGATTCCGGTCACCTATTTCATCATCGCCTGGCTGCTGCCCAACTCCGCTACGATTACGGATTCCATCAACGGCCAGCCGTTTGAACTGACCGCAATGGGCATCTTCATCGCGACCGTTGTCGGCCTGATCGCCGGTGTACTGATCGGGATGCTGACCGAGTATTACACCGCGAAGGACAAGAAGCCGGTGATGCAGATCGCCGACCAGTCCCTGACCGGTCCCGCCACGAACATCATCGCGGGTCTGTCCACAGGGATGTTCTCCACCGCCTTCCCGCTGCTGGTGCTCTCCGTAGCCATCGTATTGGCCTATCTGTCGGCCAACCTGTACGGCATCGCGATCGCCGCGCTGGGGATGCTGTCCACTATCGGGATTCAGCTCGCGGTAGACGCGTACGGTCCTGTGGCCGACAACGCTGGCGGGATCGCCGAAATGGCTGAGCTGCCCCCGGAAGTGCGTGAACGTACCGACAACCTCGACGCTGTGGGCAACACCACCGCCGCCATCGGCAAGGGCTTCGCGATCGGTTCCGCCGCCCTCACCGCCCTGGCCCTGTTCAGCGCGTTCATCACCGTGGTCAAGACCAACAACCCGAATGTTGACGTCACCATCAACATTCTTGATCCGAAGGTGATGGCCGGGATGTTTATCGGCGGCATGCTGCCGTTCCTGTTCAGTTCTTTCGCCATGAGCGCAGTGGGTAGCGCGGCCAAGGATATGATCGAAGAAGTGCGCCGTCAGTTCACCACGATTCCCGAACTGAAAGCCGCTCTCGAGATCATGAAGGTGCGCGAGAAAGATGAGTGGACGGACGCGGACCACAAGATCATCGACCAGGCTCGCGGCAAGGCGCAATACGCCAAATGCGTGGACATTTCCACTACCGCCGCCATCAAGCGGATGATCACCCCGGGCCTGATCGCGGTGATCGCGCCGCCGCTGATCGGCTTCCTGTTCGGGGCTGTGATGCTGGGCGGTCTGCTGGCGGGTGTGACGGTTGCCGGTGTGCTGATGGCGATCTTCATGGCCAATGCCGGCGGCGCCTGGGACAACGCCAAGAAGCAGATCGAAGGCGGCTTTACCGCCAGCGACGGCGTGAAGTACGGCAAGGGCAGCGAAGCGCACAAGGCCGCCGTGGTCGGCGACACGGTGGGCGACCCCTTCAAGGACACCGCCGGGCCTTCGCTCAACATCCTCATCAAGCTGATGAGTGTGGTTTCCCTGGTGATCAGCCCGCTGCTGACGCTGGGCGGCCTGCTGAACATCTAAGCTTGATTCTGACGCAAAATCCAACGCCAGGCCGGGTTTCCGGTCTGGCGTTTTGTGTGAGTGCGCCAGACACGATGTACAGCCTATGGGCTTCTCGCAAGTATGCCGTTCCTCAAAAGAAATGTCCCATGATGCCATCCCAGCGTAGCGCCTGCCCTCGATCGGTTTTATCGGGAGGCGGGGATTTCCTCCGTTGCCGGCTCTGATGTGACAAAACTTTCAAGAATCAGTATGGCAGCGAAGCAAGGTTTCGGTGTGCGAAGCACAGCCGTGAACTCAAGGCGAAAATCTACTCCCGCGAATAATGGTCGGGATGACATCTATCGAGTCTTGCTTTCGAAAACGAGTATATAGTAATTCTCGAATGAAATGTCCCATGATGTCATTCCTGCGAAAGCAGGAACCGGAACGAGTCGTAAGGAATGATGTTCATACTGATCACCCGCGAAATTAGCATCTATTGGCTGTTACGCATCCGTAAGATGCGAATGTCAATGCTATCATATCAAGTCACAACAGTTTATTGTGCTATCCTTGACCCCGAGAGACACAAGCTGATTCGTGCAACAGCCTGTATAAACTCCCCCTCGTCTTTTGGGGCTGTGGGCGTTCAGATGGGTCACCAGCTTCCACTTCGAGAGCATGCTTGAGTCTTGGCAAATCGCAGCCCGGACCGGGGGCGGTCCGGGCTGCCTGGCTCTTATTTCAATAGCATTAGCCTGTTCACTTTGTTGAAGCCGTGATCCGTTTCCATGCGCAGGAAGTACACGCCGCTGGCCAGTTGCGTGGCTTCGAATGTCACGGCATGGTAACCGGGCGGCATGATGCCTTCCTGCAGACGCGCCACTTCCCGTCCGAGAACATCGAATACCGTCAATGTCACCCGGGACGCTTGTGGCAGCGCGAATCGCACACTGGCGGTGCTGTTGAACGGGTTCGGATACGGTGGATCCAGTGCGAACTCACGAGGGACATCTGAAGGACCGGCTTCTGGAGTGGCCGTGTTGTATTCCACTGTCAGCTGTATCGGGATGATATCAGCCTCGTTTATCCCATCGTGCTCGACATCGATGTATCCGGTGTACGTTCCCCGTTCCAAGTGTCCCCCAATCCAGAGAACGTCTACGACCTGGCTGTCGAACGGCGCGATGGCAAACGTCACAGGATCCAGCTCGATCCAGGGCAGAAACGCTCCCCATTCCCAGCCCAGCAGGTGATCGTCGCCCGCCTGATTAACCATACCAATGCCAGCGACATAGCTGTCCAGATAGCCATCAGCAAACGAGAGGCCTTCGATCTCTTCACTGTTGGTCTCCATGGTTTCCACGAGGACGATCTCATCGGTTTCCGGATTGGCTTTGTACAGGGCGGCCATTTCCGGATCGTCACGCACACTCAACCACAAATCGAAGCCGTCAAGATTTGGGCCATGGAAGCCGATGCCGTTGATATCCAGATCCGCCTCAATCTCCTCGACTTGCACACCGCTGTATGCGTCCAGGCCGATAATGTTTTCGCCGTAGGTGGCCACCCAGACCAGTTTCCGGATATCGTCGTAAGCAATGGCGCGGTTGGGGTTGTAGGGGCCGTCAAAACGCCGAATCTCTTCGCCCGTGCCCGGGTCCATGGCCACGATATCGCCGTCGATTCCGCCCCACACCTTGTCCTCACCGTAGGCCAGATCCCGCATGCCCGTGGGGCCGGCATTCTCATCATCGCTGCCGGGTTGAATGTAGGAATTCACCATCTCACCTTCTTCATTCAAGACGTAAATGTAGTTCGGGTTGTCAAAGTTGTTAGAGCCGGCGACAAAGAAATAGCCTTCGCCATAGGCCGCTCCCTGAAGCCGGGTGTCATTAACAGTCGAGGTGACATTGAGATCGATCAGCGGATCCCGGAAGTCGTCGGTCTCCACATAAGGTCGGGCATTCAACGCGACCGCCAGAGGGCCGTTGCCCTCGTTGAACACCGTGAATTCATCGGATTCCACCGGGTAATCCACCAGGGTGGCGGCGAGGCTGTCCACCGAAGCATCGTAGATCCCCACCGCCAGCGTGATGTCCAGCGTGGTGGTCTCGTCCACCAGAATCGTGATCTCCTCCTGCTGCTGATCGTGGTACGGCGGCTTGCTGATCTGGACGGTGTGGACACCGGTTACGACCGTAAATGTGTAGTTCCCGGAGGCGTCGGTCTGAGTGGCATACGGTGTGTCAAGCACTTGAATCTGTACGTCTTCCACCGACTCGCCGGTATTGCCGTCAACTACGTTCCCGGCCAGAATCCCGCACTCGGCGGGAGTCATCGCGAGCGCTTCATCACACCGGACACGCCCCGCGCCGTAGTACACGTCTTTGCCGTCGGCCCCCAAGTCCAAAGCGGAGGTTTGCAGAATCGAATCGATCTCCACAGGCAGCAGGTTGGGATTCTTCTGCAACATGAGCGCCACCAGGCCGGTGACATACGGCGTAGCGTGGTTGCTGCCTGTGAAACTCGTGTAGTCTCCGTCCACCCAGCAGCTTACAATATTGACGCCGGGCGCGACCAAGTCCGGTTTTATCAGACCTTCCTCGTCACCGTTGTCGTACACCCAGTCGCCGTACTCTTCCACATCTTCCCAGGTGCAGGGCCCCCGGCTGGAGTAATTCCAGTAGGTATCGGACGCGTTGGTCGCGCCTGCTGTGATCACACCTCCGCGCGATCCTTCCCCGGTCTCATCGGGATTCGCCCAAGGGGAAGGGACTCCGGCCGGGCAGCGTACCGAATAGGGCTGGTCGAAGTAACCTTCGTTGCCGGATGCGGCGATCGTTGAGATCCCCGCCGCATCGACCACGTCAAATGCTTCCCGCCACGAGGCGCGGTCGGGATACCAATCGTGTAGATAGCCAATCGGGAAATTGATGACATCCGCTTCATGCTCAAGGGCGAAATCCAACGCCGCCCAGACCGAAGGTTCAAAAGAAGGATTCACAGTCATGACAATCCGAAGGATCATCAGGGTGGCGTCCGGCGCTACGCCTGTCGCTGTCCCGTTGGTCCCGTCGCCCAGGATCGCGCCCGCCATGTGAGTATTGTGTCCGTGATCATCCCATGTGTCGTTGTTTTCATCGTCGAAGTTGTATCCGTGGTTGGGGAACTCTTCCCCCCCATCCCAGAGATGGTCCGCCAGGTCGGGATGAGTGTACGCCACCCCCGATCCGATGTCGGCAACCACCACACCCTCGCCGGTGTAGCCTTCGTCCCACACCTCGGGAGCATTGATCTGCTCAAGGCCCCATACGATTTCGTCCAGCTCGTGCCCGTCCAGCGGTTCGGGTTCTTCCTGCGGCAATACCATCGCCGCGCAACGGTTTACACGTTCGACATCCGGCCGAGCGGCCAGGTTTCGGATCACCTCTTCCGGCGCGACCACCTCCACGGCGTTCAGAATTCGCAACGACCGATAGTGCTGCACTTCGCCGGTCCGGTAGAGACGCTCCACCTGCGTCAGCAGACCCTGCTGGCTCTGCTCGGCGAGACGGTTGACCTGCCGCCAGACCACACGGGCGCGCTCTTTTCGCGGCATGCCACGGACAGCATGGCGGAGCCCCTCGACATCAGGACGTTCCTTCATGAACAGCACCGTCCGGAAGGACTCCTCGCCCTGCTGCTGATCAAACATCTGCTCGGTCTGGTGAGTGATGTACCCGGCGTGGGCGGGAAGGAGCACTGCCATCAGCGCCAGCACAAGGCTGCCAAGGATTGCCGTGCGGAGATAACAAGTACACATGATAGCCCCCTGGTGAATTGACGTTCATCAACACGGAATAAAACGAGTAACTAGACTATCAACGTACGAAAGGAGTTCGGGAGATTGCCAGCTTTATGAAAAAAAATCACTTTTATGCAGGCCGGCTCTGAGGCGAGAGGCATATTATAGTACCTGTTGCACGAATTCTGATGTCTCTCATTCCAGCGAAGGCTGGAATCCAGTCA
>CAZYOC010000132.1:0-12159 GCA_964648415.1 uncultured bacterium
ACGGCTGTCCCAAACTACGGGACACCGCAAGCTTCACTTCGTTCCGGTTCCAGCCTTCGCTGGAATGAGAGACATCAGAATTCGTGCAACAGGCCCTATAACCCCGGCAGCGGGTTGTATTGGACGGCGGCTTTCCGGTCCTCGCCATGCTCATCGGAGCCCTGTTTCCCTCCCCCCTGTTTGCTTATCTTCTGAGTCTTGAGAATCTTACGATGTACGTGAACAAAACCAAGGCGTTTGGAGCAGATACCCGTGGACATCCCGAAACAATACGATCCCAGGCAGGTCGAGCCCAGGTGGACCCAGTGGTGGCTCGAGAACAACACCTTCAAGACTGAACCGAACCCGGAGAAGAAGCCGTACTGCATCATGATGCCGCCGCCGAACGTAACCGGCGTGCTGCACATGGGGCACGCCCTGCAGGACTCCATCCAGGACGCGTTGATCCGCTACCACCGCATGCTGGGCTTCGAAGCGCACTGGCAGGCGGGCAAGGACCACGCCGGCATCGCCACACAGACCGTGACGGAAAAAGAGCTGAAGAAACAGGGCAAGCCTTCCCGCGCCGAGCTGGGACGTGAGAAGTTCGTGGAAGAGGTCTGGAAGGTCGTCGAACGCAACCGCGACACCATCACGAAGCAGAAAGCCGCGCTTGGGGATTCCGCGGACTGGTCCCATGAACGCTTCACTTTGGATGATGGTTTATCAAAGGCCGTACGAGAAGTTTTCGTGCAGCTCTATGAAGAGGGCCTTATCTACCGGGGGCCGTACATCGTGAACTGGTCGCCCGCCTTGCAGTCGGCGATCAGCGATGAAGAAGTGGACCACGTGGATGAACAGGGCCACCTCTGGCACATCCGCTATCCGGGCAAGGACGGCGGCGAGGGGGTTGTCGTCGCAACCACTCGCCCCGAGACCATGCTGGGCGACACCGCAGTGATGATCCACCCGGAGGACGAACGCTACACTCATCTCAAGGGCGGCGAAGTCGAGCTGCCCCTGACCGGCCGCAGCATCCCGGTAATCGAGGATGAGTACGTGGACCGGGAGTTCGGGACCGGCTGCGTGAAGGTCACCCCCGCTCACGATCCCAACGATTTCGAGGTCGGCAAACGGCACAACCTGCCCATGCCGGTGATTTTGGACACCACGGCGAAAGTATGCGCGCCCGCGCCGGACAAATACGTCGGCATGGACCGTTTCGAGGCGCGCAAGGCCATCGTGAAAGAACTGGATGACCTGGGCCTGCTGGTGAAGACGGAAACTCACGAACACGCGGTCGGGTATTGCAACCGGAGCAAGGTTACGATTGAGCCGTACCTGTCCACCCAGTGGTTTTTGAAGATGAAGCCGCTTGCTGATCCTGCACTGAAGGTCGTACGCGAGGGCGAGATCAAATTCGTGCCGCCGCGCTGGAAAAAGGTTTACTACCAGTGGCTGGAGAACATCCGGGACTGGTGCATCAGCCGTCAGCTCTGGTGGGGTCACCGGATTCCGGCATGGTACTGCGCCGAGTGCGACCATGTGACGGTGTCACGGGAGGACGTGAACGTCTGCGAGAAGTGCGGCAGCGAAAAAATCCGGCAGGACGAGGACGTGCTCGACACTTGGTTCTCGAGCTGGCTGTGGCCCTTTTCCACTCTGGGCTGGCCGGACAAGACCGAAGCGCTGAAGTATTACCACCCGACCGATGTGCTGGTCAGCGGTTACGATATCATCTTCTTCTGGATCGCCCGCATGATCATGGCGGATCTGCACTTCACCGGACAGATCCCCTACCATACCGTGTACATCACCGGGATGATCAAGGACAAGCAGGGCCGTTGGATGAGCAAATCGCTGGGCAACGGCATCGACCCGCTGGAGATGATCGACCAGTACGGCGCCGATGCGGTGCGCTACAGCCTCGTGGTACTCACGACCGAAGGCCAGGACATCAACCTGGACCCGACCCGTTTCGAGATGGGCCGCAATTTCGCCAACAAGCTGTGGAACTCGTTCCGCTTCCTGACCACGTATAACTTCCGCGAGCCGGCAACCGCAGCCGAGTTCCAGCCGCAACTCGTGGACAAGTGGATCGAGGGGCGCTTCAACGATACCGTGGCGGAGGTCAAGGATCGACTCGGAAGGTACAAGCTGAACGAGGCGCTGCTGGCGATCTACCGGTTCACCTGGAACGACTTCTGCGACTGGTACATTGAGGCGATCAAGCCGCGCATTTCCAAGGATTCGCCCGACGCAGAACAAGGCGACGCCACCTTGCGTTTCGCGTACACGATGATGGACAAGATCGTCCGCCTGCTGCACCCCTTCATGCCCTACATCACGGAAGAGATCTACAGCCTGTTGGGCCAGGTGGATGGGGTGACGTGGCCGGAAGACCGGAGTGAGTCAGTGGCGTTGGCGCGTTACCCGAAAACCGACCCCGAGGCGATCAACCGTGAAGCCGTGGACGAGTTCGGCTACGTGCAGGAACTGGTGAGCGCGGTGCGGAACGTGCGGGGTGAGTTGCAGGTGCCGCCCTCGAAGGAGGCGCGGATTGCCGTGACAAAGGACGAACCGCGCCTGATGCTGATGCGCCGGGAATGGGGGATGCTGAGCCGCCTGGCGAAACTGGAAGGCGACGCGCCGGGGGTGGTGGACGCCAAGCCGCCTCAAGCCGCGACGACCGTGGTGGATGGCCGTGAAATCTACATCCCCCTCGCCGGGCTGATTGACCTCGACGCTGAAAAGGCGCGTGTCGAGAAGGAGATCGGCAAGCTGAACGGCCTGCTGAAAGGCATCACCGGCAAGCTGAAGAACGAAAAATTCGTGAACAACGCCCCGGCGGAGGTGGTGCAGCGAGAACGCGACAAACAGGCCGACTTCGAGGCGAAGCTGAAAAAACTGGAAGCGCACTTGGTGGAATTAAGAATTAAGAATTAAGAATTAAGAATTAAGAATTAAGAATTAATCTACGGAAAGTTCCAGACCTGAAGTCAATAGCCACTACAGCAACTGACTCTCAAAAACTATACTATCGGTTTTTTTTTTCACTTTCTTTACTTTCTTTACTTTCTTTACTTTCTTTACATTTTTTACATTTTTTACTTCTTTCATCCTTAATATCCTATACATCCTGAATATCCTGTTAAGAATTCTTGAGGATATCCATGCGTCTACTGCTTTCCATCATTGGCTCGTACCTGCTGGGGTCGTTTCCGACGGCCTGGCTGGTGGCGCGTGTCTTCGGGAGGATGGACATCTTCTACGCGGGCAGCGGCAACCCCGGCGCGTCCAACATCTACCGGTGCATGGGCGCGCGCTGGGCGGTCCTGGTCCTCACCCTGGACATGATCAAGGGCTACCTCCCGGTACGGTTGGCGGAAGCGTATGAAGCCAAACTGAGGCCCAAAGACCGGAGCCTGAACCGGGAGACCATGCAGGTGATGCTGGGGCTGGCCTCGGTCAGCGGTCACCTCTGGCCTGTCTTCACCAACTTCCGGGGCGGCAAAGGCGTAGCCACCTCCGCCGGTGCGGTGGTGGCGATGGCGCCGCTTGCATCATCCATGTCACTGCTGGCCTGGGCGACGATACTCAGAGTGACACGCACCTTTGCGCTGGCCTCGCTTGCGGGGGCGTTGGTCTTCCCCTTCGCGCTCTACTTATTGGAGGGCAAGCGGAGTACGGCCAGCCTGGGCTGGGGGCTGCTGGCGCCCATGATCCTGGGAGCGACACACCGCCACAACCTGCAGCGCCTGAGGCGAGGGCAGGAGTTTGGCATGGCGAACAAAACGGAGGCCGATCATGGCTGATTTCGCGGTACTCGGCGCGGGAAGCTGGGGTACCGCCCTGGCCATCCTGCTGAAAAACCATACGGACAATCATGAGGTCATGCTGTGGGAGTTCCGGCCCGACGCCGCCGAGCGGCTGAAGAAGGACCGGATCAACCGGGAGTTCCTGCCGGGAATGCCCTTCCCCGACGGCCTCAACGTCACCAGCAACCTGGAAGAGGCGCTGGAGGGACGCGACGCCGTGCTGATGGTCGTGCCGACCCAGTTTGTCCGCTCCGCCCTGGAAAACGTGACCAACTCCCCGAAGAACGCCATCTGGATCGGCGCATCCAAGGGGATCGAGAACAAGTCCCTGAAGCGGGTCTCCGAGCTCGCCGAAGAAGTGCTCGGTCCGGAGGTCGCGGAGCGTTTTGTGGCGTTCTCCGGCCCCAGCCACGCCGAAGAGGTGTCCAAGAATCTGCCCACCACCGTGGTGGCGGCCTGCCCGAACCTGGAGCTGGCGCGTACGGTGCAGCACTGGTTCAGCGGGCCGACCTTCCGGGTCTACGCCAGCGATGACCGGGTCGGTGTGGAACTCAGCGGCGCGTTGAAGAATGTCATTGCCCTGGCGACCGGTATATGCGACGGCCTGGGGTTCGGCGACAACACGCGCGGGGCTCTCATGACTCGCGGGCTGGTGGAAATCGCACGCCTGGGGATGCATTTTGGCGGCCGGCAGGAGACCTTCGCCGGACTCAGCGGCATGGGCGATCTGATTACGACCTGTACAAGCCGTCACAGCCGGAACCGGCATGTGGGCGAACAGCTCGGACGGGGACGTTCGCTCGACGACATCCTCAAGACCATGAACATGGTGGCGGAGGGGGTGGCGACCACGCAATCGGCCTATCAACTGGCCCGGAAGTCCAGCGTAGAAATGCCGATTACGGACCAGGTGTACCGGATTCTGTTTGAGGACGTATCACCGAGACAAGCGGTGATGAAACTGATGACTCGAAGGCTAAAGGTGGAGCATTCATGAGTACGAAACGGGTATACATCGAAGAATTCACGGATCATGTCGGCGAAGAGGTGGAAGTCGCGGGCTGGCTGTACAACATGCGCAGCAGCGGCAAGATCGCGTTCCTGCTGGTGCGTGACGGCACCGGCATCGTGCAGACCGTCGCCGCCATCAACGATATCGGCGAGGACTCGTTTGAACAGGTCAAGGCGCTCACGCAGGAATCGTCGCTGATCGTGCGCGGCACGGTGCGAGCGGACAAACGCGCGCCCGGGGGCTACGAGCTGACCATGACCGGCTTCGAGAAGGTCGGCGACGCGGCGGACTACCCCATCACGCCCAAAGAACACGGCGCAACGTTCCTCCTGGATCACCGTCACCTCTGGCTGCGAAGCAAGAAGCAGACGGCGCTGCAACGGGTGCGTCACGAGATCATCTGGGCGTTGCGGGACTTCTTCAACAACCGCGGGTTTGTCCAGTTCGACGCTCCCATGTTCACCCCGAACGCCGCCGAAGGGACCACCACCCTGTTCGAGATGGACTACTACGAGACCAAGGCCTATCTCACCCAGTCCGGCCAGCTTTACGCGGAAGCGGGCGCGATGGCGCTGGGCAAGGTCTACACCTTCGGCCCGACCTTCCGCGCGGAGAAATCCAAGACACGGCGACACCTGACCGAGTTCTGGATGCTGGAGCCCGAGGTGGCCTTCATGGACCTCGAGGCCGACATGCAGCTCGCCGAGGATATGATCGTGTACGTCGTCGAGCGCCTGCTGGAGAAACGGCAGGAAGAGCTGAAGGCCCTGGAACGCGACATCAGCAAGCTGGAAGCGATCAGGAAGCCGTTCCCTCGTCTCAGCTACGACGAGTGCTGCGAGATCCTGGTGAAGTACGCCGCCGAGCACCCCGACGATCCCGATGTGCAGTTCGAGCCGGGCGACGATTTCGGCGCGAAACACGAAACCATCCTCGGCGAGAGCTACGACAAGCCTCTGTTCGTGCATCGCTTCCCCGCCGATATCAAGGCGTTTTACATGAAGCGCGACGCTCACGACGAGAGCAAGGTGCTGGGGTTTGACCTGCTCGCCTCGGAGGGCTATGGCGAGATCATCGGCGGCTCGCAACGTGAAGACGATTATGATACGTTGTTGAAACGGATTCACGAGCACAACCTGCCGCAGGAAGCGTTTGAGTGGTATCTGGACCTGCGGCGTTACGGGAGCGTGCCGCACGCCGGTTTCGGGCTGGGGCTGGAACGGACCATCACCTGGCTGGCGGGGATTCATCACCTGCGGGAGACGATTCCCTTCCCGCGGATGATTCATCGGATCCGGCCATAAGGTGTGTGTGTCAGATCTCCGCAAACGACGCTAAGGATCTGACACGACTGATTAGATCTCCGCAAACGACGCTGACGATCTGACACGACTGACCAGCGTGTAGGACCGGCGCCCTCGCCGGTCAAATCGGGTCCTGTCAGGTCCTGAAGCGCGTCAGTTTGCGCTGGAGACCTGACAGCGAGCGGCCAATCGCATCGAGAACCAATCGCAACGAGAGGTGTTTTCGTATGGCCGAAAACACGCAGAAACAACTGCACGCTTTCATCACCGGCAGAGTACAGGGTGTCGGTTTTCGCTGGTACGTGATCAAGCAGGCGCGTCCCCTGGGCCTCAACGGCTGGGTGCGCAACCTGAGCGACGGCCGGGTGGAAGTCCTGGCGGAGGGCGTCAAGCGTGACCTCGAGACCCTTTTGGACTACCTGCATAAGGGACCGTCGTACTCCCTGGTTCAGGATGTGGACGCCGACTGGAAAGACCCGGGAGGATTATCGGGGGGCTTTGACGTGAAGTACTGACCCTCAACGGGTCCACATGGACCTGTTTTTAGTTGCTGCAAGGAGGAAGCTCATGTTTGTACGAACCTTTCTTGTTGAGGACGACGCTGCTGTGCTGGACCTCTGGAAGCGGTGCAACCTGGCGATTTCCCTGAGCCGTTCCGATCTTGATATCAAACGCACCATGCAAACTCATCCTGAACTATTCCTCGTGGGCGAGGAAGACGGCCGCGTGATTGCGACCGTGATGGGTGGTTTTGACGGCCATCGTGGATGGGTGGATTACCTCGCAGTCGATCCGGCGTTGCAGCGAACCGGGCTCGGGGAGACCATGATGGCCGAAGTGGAACAGCGCTTACGTTCGCTCGGTTGTCCTATGATAAATATTCAGATTGACCAGAACGATGCAGGCTTGATTCGATTTGCCCAGGCCATTGGGTACTCCCGCGATCCTGTGGTCAGTGTAAGCAAGCGTCTGATTGATGATGCTCCGTTGACCGAAGCCGCAACGAACAATGGAGTATGAGGGCCACTTCTGTTCCAAAGGCTGAGACCCTGACACACAGGGCGACTCCCTGGGGAAGCCTTGCTTTTGCTGTTGGGAAAGTGTACGTTAGCTGAGTGCATCGGGACCGGAGTTCGGTCCCGATGCGATTTTTTTAATCCTCACGGAAAGGAAAACCGCATGTTGGACCGGATCCAGGCTGTGAAGCAGCAGCTTGAAGACGAGATTTCAGCCGCCCGGCATGAACTGGAAGTCGATCTGCCGGTACGGATCGAAGAGGCCCGTTCCAAAGGCGATCTGTCCGAGAATGCGGAGTACGAATCCGCCAAGGAACGCCAGGGCTACTTGGTGGTCCGGTTGGCGCAACTCCAGCAACGGCACGAGAAACTGGCCGGCATCAACCTGAAGGAAATCGACCCCAACACCGTCGGTCTGTACTCCAAAGTGTCACTGGAAGAAACAGGCAATGGCAAGGAAGTGTACTACGAACTGGTGTTGCCCGAAGAGATGGATGTGAAGAAGGGGATGATTTCGATCCGGTCCCCCATCGGCCAGCAGCTACGCGGCGCCAAGGCGGGCGAAAAAGTCACCATCAAGACTCCGGCTCGCACCTTTGACGTGAAAGTCAAACAATTCACGAATATCTTGGGCGACACCCACAACCCTTAACATCGCTGGACCTTTTCCCTGCGGGGAGGGCCTTCAGAACCGAGGCTCATGAACTGGGAAACGCTGCGAACGAACCCGACGTTCCAACGCATCTTCTACGGCAGCCGTGGTAAAGATGCGATGCGGGATTACACGTCCCATGAGTATCGCAGCGATTTGCTGCTGGCGGTGCTTATCGGGATTGTCGGAGGTTACGGGGCCGTAGGTTTCCGCTGGGCCATCCTCGGTGTGCAGTGGGTTTCCTTCCAGGCGCTGGATCCTACCGTTGACTATTTGCTGACCTTACCCTGGTACTGGCGTTTTCTGTTGCCTGTGATCGGGGGCGCCATCATCGGCCCCATCACTACGAAATTCGCCAGCGAAGCCAAGGGACATGGCGTTCCGGAAGTCATGGCGGCGGTGGGCGTGCGCGGGGGTGTAATCCGGCCGCGAGTTGTGGCGGCGAAAGTGGTGGCGTCGGCGATCTGCATCGGCACCGGCGGCAGCGCCGGACGTGAAGGGCCTATTGTCCAGATCGGCTCCGCCTTCGCTTCCACACTGGGCCAACTCCTGAAGCTGAATCCGCGCCGGATGCGGACTTTTGTCGGCTGCGGCGCGGCGGCGGCGATCGGCGCGACATTCAATGCGCCAGTCGCCGGGATGCTGTTCGCCATGGAGATCATCCTCGGCGGCTTCAGCATCGCTCATATGAGCCCCATCGTCATCGCTTCCGTGATGGCCACCGCGGTCAGCCGCTGGCACCTGGGCAACGAACCGGCCTTCAAGATCCCCGGCTACACCATGGCCGGCCCGTTTGAACTGATCCCTTACGCTGTCCTGGGAGTCGCGGCGGCGTTCGTGGGGGTGCTCTTTACCCTCTCCCTGCATTCCACCGAGCATTTCTTTGATAAGAAGCTGAAGATCCCAAGCGGCGTCAAGCCTGTTATCGGTGGTCTTTTTGTGGGAACACTCGGCGCAATCGGCCTCCCGCATGTCTTCGGTGTTGGGTATGACATGATCGACCTGGCGCTTCAGGGCGCGTTGCCGTTAAGCCTGCTTGCGCTGTTGGTCTTCGCCAAGATCGCGGCGACCTCGGCCACCATCGGCTCGGGCGGCAGCGGCGGAATCTTCGCCCCCTCCCTGTTCATGGGCGCCATGCTGGGCGGGGTGGTGTGGCACGGTGCGCATGCGGTCACGCCGAACCTCGTCGTGGAAAACTACGGCGCGTATGCATTGGTAGGCATGGCGGCGGTGGTCGCAGCCACTACACGGGCTCCCTTGCAGGCCATCCTGATCCTGTTCGAGCTGACCGGCGGCTACGAAGTCATCCTGCCCTTGATGCTCTCTTCCATCCTGGCGGTGGTCGTGGGCAACATTCTGATGCAAGACAGTATTTACACTATCAAGCTGCGCGCCAAGGGCATCGTGTTGCGGAAAGGGAAGGAAATCAATATCCTGCGGGACTTGAAGGTGCATGAGGTGATGCGGCCCGAATATCATGCCGTCCCCTACAACATGCGCCTGCGTCCCCTGCTCGACTCCATCTCGGAAACCACCAAGCACCAGACGGTGTTTGTGATGGACAAGCACGACAAACTGAAGGGCTACATCTCCTACCACGAGATCCGGGCGGTGTTGTTTGATGTGGAGGCGCTGGAACCGGTTCTGGTGGCCAACGACATCGCCAATCTGGAAATCGCGGGTGTCACTCCCGACGACAACCTGGACCTGGTGACCCGCCTGTTCGCACGGAAGAACCTCGACGAGTTGCCGGTGGTCGACCCCGTTGACCCGACCCGTCTGATCGGCACGATCTATCGTGGCGATGTCACCGAAGCCTACAACACAGCGGTGATGAAGCGTGATCTGCTGGGAACGGTGTCCGAGTCGGTGTCCGAATCCCACCGCTTCTCCCACGCCCAGCTTGCACCGGGCTACTCCATGGCCGAGATCGAAGTTCCCGCCCATTTCTCGGACAAGGACTTGAGAACACTGGACCTGCGAAACAAGTACGGGGTTACGGTGATCCTGGTGCGTCGCCACACGCATCACATGGAAGGCGGCGGCAGCGGGATTGTTCCCACTGCCGACCTGGTACTGCAAAACGGGGATGTGCTGCTGATCTCCGGACCGCAGGAAGATGTTGAGAAGCTGGCGTCGGTGTGATCCAGCTCGTGCTTCAAGGATTGCTTGTAAAAAGTCGCTATAGGGTTTCTTGAAAACAATGTCCCATCGTGTCATTCCTGCGAAGCAGACTGTATCACAATAAAAACCGCTCTCATTCCAGCGAAGGCTGGAATCCAGGCAAGGTGCAAGAATATAAGATGTTAGCAATTCAGCACCAGAGTATCATCCACTGTTTGGTTATCATAGCTAACACGATATAGTATATCAACCTATCTGGATTCCTGCTTCCGCAGGAATGACACTATGATGATTGTTTCCACTTTTTCCACTTTCTATCTGGATTCCTGCTTCCGCAGGAATGACACTATGATGATTTTTCCACTTTTTCCACTTTCTTCACTTTTTTCACTTTTTTCACTTTCTTTACTTTCTTTACTCCTCCCTTACCACCCCCACCAACACCGGCTCACCCGTCTCCTCGTCGCGTTCCACATACACCTTCACCCAGCGGCTCCAGTCCTTCTCGCCCTGACGGCGCAGGCGCAGGGTGATCTCGAGCTGTTCATCACCCGACAGGCGCAGTTCTTCTCCGAGCGACAGTTCAGTTTGTTTTATCTCGCCCGCCTGGATGGCGTCTTCCTCTTCGGACATGCTGAGAACGTAGCTGTAACGGGTCTCGCCTTCTGCCGCCAGATCGTACTCCACGGCCAGGTCGGTCCAGGTCAGCAGCCAGCCGTCGTCACCTCGCCCGAGGTCAAACCAGTCCATGGGCGGCGCCCGATCGAACCAGTAGCGGCCGATGATGTCACGGCGGCTGATCAGTGTGTTGACCAGGAAGTCCTCCGCATCTTTCGGATACTGGCCGGTCGCGACGGCGGCGCGGATCTGGTCGTCACGGAAGGCCATCACGACTTTCGCGCCCCAGTAGGCGTCCAAGTCGGTGCAATTGTCGTAGGCCGGGTTGGGGAAGATGAACTTGAACCCGTCGGGATCAAGCCGCGTCGGCGAAAAGCGGCCGGCGCTGGGGTGTTCCACGGTATCCGGCTTCTCCCACTCCTCCACCCAGAAGCCCAGGGTCAGCATTTTGAACAGGATGCCGTGCGGGTCGAGTTCATTCTGATGCCCGCGGTATCTGGGATGCGGACCTCGACCGCCGCTGCCCAGCGTGGTGCCGAAATCCATCATGTAGTGGACCACATGCCCCTCGCCCGGTTCGCCCAGGTAGGTGTCCATGGAGTTGGCCGCCTTGGCGTCGATATGGTTCACCCAGACGGCGAAGATCTTCTGACCCCGCAGCTCGCGGCGGTGTTCATGGGGCACGAAATCGTTGGGATCGTCCTTGCGAACGCCCTCGAAATGAAACGGTCCCAGCAGGTCGCCGGGAATGTACTTGCTGGCCAGCGCGCGAATTGTACCGTCCTCACGGTATTCCACCCGCGCCAGGATCTCCTCCATGTCCTGCTCGGTCATGAGTCGCTTGCGGCCCTTCTCGTCGACAATCTTGACGCCGTCGCCCATCTCAAGTATAGATGGATCGAAATGGATGATATAGTTCTCCGGGGTGTTGTACCCGGCGGCGTAGAACAGTTTCGCGCCTACCACGTCCGCGCCGGAATTGAGGCCGGAATAGCCGATAGGGTCGAACTTGATGACATAGCGTTCGCCGTGGCCGTCCACGATGTGAAAGCCGGGCGTCACTCCTTCCGCCTTGGCGCGTGTGATGGTCCAGGTGGTGGTGGGATCGGGCGCGGCGCCGGTATTGGGGCCGCGAGCGATCTCCTCCAGGCTCATCGCCGAGCGCCGGTTACGGTTGGTGAACCAGGTGGAGTTGGGGACCTCGCCGAACGCGTCCACGTTCAACGCCTGCATGGGCTGATCGGTGACGTTACGGTAGGCGCGTGTCAGGTCGCACATCTGGTCGCCCTGCAGGATGAGCTGCTTGTCGAGGGCGTCGGCGAAATCGTTGGGAGCACCGCGGTATTCCGGGACGGGCGCGGGATTGGTGTCGCTCGGCAACGGCTCCGGCGGGACATAGCGCTGTTGAGATGCGCAGCCCGCCAGCAGGGCCGTGACAAGAAGAACTAAACCTGTGTGAATGAATGTGACTTTCACTCTCACTTCCTCACTAGGGGTCAAGAAGGCTTAACAAGAAAACCATTTAACAGGATATCAGGATGATAGGATGTCAAGGATAACTGATTTATTTAGGATTTAAGAATTAAGAATTAAGAATTAAGAATTAAGAATCAGGAAGCAAGAATTAAGAATTAAT
>CAZYOC010000133.1:0-12059 GCA_964648415.1 uncultured bacterium
CGCAAAAAGTAAAATCCATATGTGCTATGACGACATATTTCCGAGAATGACTATATCGAAAACATTGTCCCATCGTGTCATTCCTGCGAAGGCAGGAACCGGAACGAAGTGAAGCTTGCGGTGTCCCGTAGTTTGGGATAGCCGTGAATCCAGAACAAACAGCGATTTAGAGAATTTTGTATGTCCGATTCCTTGCAAGAAACCCTTTAAACCGCAGACCCATCCGGCGGCATCCATCGCTGTTTGTGATTTCAGACCGCCTTGAAGCACACAGCAAACCGGGTCATGCCACCAGCCATGGCCGGGCTACATGCCATGTCCTCCCCGACTCGATCGGGGAGCCTCTTTTATCAGATATCCACCTTATTCACTCTACGATTCGCTGTGACCGACGAGGGCGTCGGTCCCATACCTGCTCCGGCAGAGACGAATAAAACCGGGGAACACCTTGCGGCGCGCCCCGGTTGGAAAAGCGTATATCGTGTTGAGGTTACTTCATCAGAATGACCTTCCGCACACTGTTCAAGCTGCCGGGCACGGAGGCGCGGACGAAGTACACTCCGCTTGCCATCTCGCTGCCGTCAAAGGTCAGCGTGTGCAGCCCGGCTTCCATGCGGCCGTCGGCCAGGGTCGCCACCTGCTGCCCCATCACGTTGAACACACCCACACGCAGGTTCGCCGCCTGCGGCAACGCCACCTGCACGTTCAGCGTCGGGTTGAACGGGTTCGGATAGATATTCGCCAGCGCGAACTCGTCCGGCAGGTCCGCTTCCTGCGATTCCAGGTCCATGTCGCCGCTGACATCCCAGATATTCACCTGGATGAGGTCGGCGCTGATCAGCTCGTCCCAACCGTGAAACGCGGCGTCCTGGGCCAGCAGATCGGGGTCGTGACCGACCTGAACCGGGTTGGTGGGATCGGAGACATCGACGATGGTGATGCCGGATTGCGAATAGTCATCCCGCGAGCCGCCCATGGCGATCAAGTTGGACCACTGGACCATGTACTTGCCCACATGGTTCTCGATCTCGACGCTCCCAATCTCAGTCGGGTCCTCAAAGTCGCTGATGTCGTACACCACGACTTCACTGGTCGGCTGATAATAGGAGGACTGCTGAGCGGAGATCATGGTGTCACCATGAATGATCGTGCGAACAGAACTCACCCGAAATTCACCATCGGGAGTCGTGACATCAAACTGCCCCAGCAGTGTGGCTTCCGTTGTTCCCGACACATCGTACTTGTAGTAGCTGTAGGTATCCTCTTGCGAAAAGCTTTCACCGGTGTAAAGCAGCGTACCGTCGAGGGTCGGCAGTGCAAACCAGTTCATGCTGCCCGTCGGGGTTTCCATGTCGTACAGGAACGTCGGGTTGTCCGGGTCCGCCATGTCGTAGACATGCATGCGGGAACCGTTATTGGAGATCATGCGGTCCTCATTCATCACGATCTGGGGACCTGTGTAGAACATGTTGACTTCCATCGCCGTGATCTGCTCCGGTGCGGTCAGATCGGTCAGGTCGTAGATGAACATCGAATCGTTGGTAAACGCATACAGCCTGTCGTTGAACAGCTCGACCTGCCTCGCATCACGGATATCGAGATGAGACAGCACTTCAGGATTCTCGGTGTCGCTGATGTTGGTCAGGAGTACGCCGTCCCAATCATGCGCAGTCGCCATGAGGTCGCCGGCGATATCCATGGACACGGTACCGCCAATAGGATCAAACAGGTTGGTGATCACAGGCGCTTCCGGATCCCCGGAGCCGTCCAGCTCACACACGCCCGCCGGGCTGAGAGACAGAACCAGGTTGGGATCCTGCGGATAATTGAGGACACTGAACTGGCTCGTGTACGCCAGCTCCTCAATCATGCCGATGTAGGAGGGATCGCTGTTGTATTCGCGGTACATGATGTGGAGGCCGTCCTCGGCGGAAACGTACTTGTAATCCACATCCTGACCGCGCACGACGGCAAAGGATTCCTCGGTCCCCAGGTCAACATGTCCATCACCGTAGATCTCGCCGTTATCCGGGATGACATGCATGAAAAACACTCGCCCGTCCTGGGAGTAGTACGTGTTGTATGTGGACATGGTCGAATAACCATCGTACCCCTGGCCGTAGGTCTCTTCCATGAAAGGATCGTCGGGGTTGGTCACGTTGTAGGCAGCAATCGTGTACTCACTGGCCTGCACCCATGCATAGTCGAACGCGCTGAAGACATTATAGACATCACCCGCCCCCATGTTGGTCGACTCCAGGCTCAATTCCATGGAATACTCAGACCAGGTGAGCACGAGGAAACCACCTTCTCCGTCCGCGACATAGAGCAGACGATCCGGACGAAGCGGCACATGGCCGTCAATCGCCTCGCCTGCCGTATCAAAATTGAATACGACCGAGGGCGAGGTGGGCGTAGCGGCGTCAATGACATAAACGCCATCCTCACCGGAGAAGGCGAAAATAATCAGATCCTCGGTATTGAAGCCTTCGTAGGCGTAGACACCCTGCACATCGCCAATGTCGGGCACGTGAGCCTGGTACTCCAAGCGGGTGGAATAGTGGCGATAGATGTACATGCCACTCTTGCCTGTGGCGATGGCGACATAGCGGTGTGAACCATCTTCAGCAACATGGATGTCGTGAATGTCATCCCAGCATTCCCACATGGTCCCGGCGAGAACGACCTCATCCAGACCCGATGTCTCGAAAGCATCCTTGCCGGCGGCAAAACCGGACCAGGCCACGAGCATCATTAGCAATACAAGAACAGAAAAACGCATGAACAAAACCTCTTGCTTAAGGTGAACCGTATTTTATGACAGTCTCGTAACGACTGTCTAATCCAACACTAACTTCCTGTACACACCCGTAAAACCAGTAAAACGTTAAAAACGCAAAATGAATATTCTCAATATCTTAATAAGATGGAGAATAAAGATAGTGAATCAAATAACAAAAATCTACACCCAAACCCGCGGGTGAGCTCGTTGTCGAGGAGTTTTCAACTGGCTGGGGATCCTATTGGGTGAATGCTCAAGACGGGCGGTTATTCAAACGGTCCCTGCCGTTCGGCGGGCGTCATTTCATCCAGGTCGCCCAGGATCTCCTCGGGTTTGGGCAATGACCGGATGGAGTCCAGTCCAAAGTAGGCCAGGAATTCGTCGGTAGTGGCGTACAGCAAAGGGCGTCCGGGGGCCTCTGCGCGGCCGGCCACTTTTATCAGGCGTCTTTCCAGCAGGTTTCTCAGCACCGGGGCTGAGTCTACGCCACGAATCAGCTCGATCTCAGCTCGGCTGACCGGTTGACGATAGGCGATGATGGATACGGTTTCCAGCGAAGCTTTGGTCAAACGGCTTTTCAGGCGTCCCCGGAAGTGGGCTTTTACCACATCAGCGTAATCGGTGGCCGTCGCCAGACGCCATCCTCCCGCCACACGCTGCACGGTTATCCCGTGCTCATTGGCGCCGTACTTACTTTTCAAGTGTTCGATCAGGCTTTCGACTTCCACCTCCAGCACTTCGTCGATGGACCGTGCGATCACATCGGCGTTGAGCGGTTCATCGGATGCAAACAGCAGGGCTTCAATTGCTCCCAGCTTTCGTGTCAGCAGAATGTCGTCCTGATCGGTCATGGTCATGGTTCCATGTTGGTCTACCGTGAATCAGTCACGATAATGGGCGCGGGGCGCAGCACTGCGGAGGAGCCATCCCCGTAATCCACGACCGCCTCCACCCAGAATTCCCATGCACCCTGCTGGGGATAAACCGCCTGGAAGCTCTCCCAGACCTCGTCATCACGTTTGTACACGTGTGTATGGTTGTACAAGGGAACGAGGTAGGGCGGGCTGTTGTGCGCCGGCTTCGGTTCCGCTCGCAGGGCGACAAAGGACATGGAGTCGGGCCCCTCGACCGCAAACACCAGGTGGAAGGTTGTCAAGGAGTCAAAAGCAGGCTCCGAGGGCGGGAGGTTCACCTCACGCCACCCGTATGGACTCAAGGTATCCGCGGGCTGAATCAACCGCACTGCACCGGAATCCACGAGCTGTTCCGCCAGTGCGCCATTGGATTCGGCTACCAGAATCGTGATCCCGGCGCCCCAGTTTTCCGACCCGGTGTAATTGGAGTCGCCCGGGATGGAATCGATAAAAGCGCGCACACGCAGCAGTTGGCAGGCAGATGCGGCGTCAAAACGCACTGCGAACGAGTCGGGTGTGATGACCAGTGAATCTTCCCCCGAAGTGTCCTGGAGTACAGTGTGCTGAACCAGCTGCCACTGAGTGAAGTCCGGATCGCGCAGGTTGAAGCTGCGGAGAAATGCTGTGCCTGTATCGGGCACATCGTAGTGGAACAACAGCGTGGGGGTTGTCTGAGAATTGCCGGAGAGATCATAGGCCCTTGCCGCAATCGTATGCGGCCCGTCAACAAGCCCCAGGTCGCTCAGATCAAAGTTGTACGCATACGGCGGCTGGCGGACCCAGGCTTTGGTACTGTCTTTAATGATATCGCTGCCATCCAGGTAAAACGCCACGCGATCGACACCCACATTGTCGATCGCGTCCGCCCAGGCTTTCAGGGTGTCCGATCGAATGGTGTCACCGGGGACGGGCCGGGTCATCAAGATGTCGGGAGGTTGAGTGTCCACACCCACTGCATCGCGTCCCGCCGGCCCCTCCGGCCCTGTGCAGCCCAGCACCATCACCGCCAGCATCAAGACAGCCGTCGCTGCCTGTATCCGTATCGCTTTCAAAGCAACCTCTGGACAAGAGATGTGAAAAAGTCAAGCAAGAAAAAAGTCACTGAAGGCCTGTTGCACGAATTCTGATGTCTCTCATTCCAGCGAAGGCTGGGATCCAGTCATGTTTATATACTACAATATGTTAACTATGAAAGCCAACTATTAAACACGATTTCGGTTCAGAATTGCTAACATTTTGTATTCTTGCACCTTGTCTGGATTCACGGCTGTCCTAAACTACAGGACACCGCAAGCTTCACTTCGTTCCGGTTCCAGCCTTCGCTGGAATGAGAGACATCAGAATTCGTGCAACAGGCCCTATAGTGGTTCTTGTAAAGAATCGAACATACTAAAATTCTTAAGTAGGGTCTCCTGAAAAAGTCTGTTTGTGAGCCCACGAGAGGGTTTCAGCACTCTTTGGGATACTAAAAGTGCAAGGTTTTTCAATGCCTACATACCGAGCCATCAAGCGCAAGTAAATGGATGCGGTAGCAATGGCAACTGCTAAAACTCATATTTGAAACGGAACATGAGACAGAAAGCATATAGGCAAGTAATTTTCTGCCTCACGAAGCGCTCAAATCGTGCTGCCGATAACCTTGCACTTTTTATATTCCAAGCGCACCTAAAACCGAGACGCACGTTGAAATATCGACTTTTTCAGTAAACCCTAAGTACTTGTTTATTCTGGATTCCTGCTTTCGCAGGAATGACATCATGGGACATTTCATTCGAGAATTACTCTATGCAAAGCGTGCCCTCGCCAGACCCACCCGCATGATCTGTGTCAAGGCTTCAGTTCCTCAATGGTTATCGTAGTGCTGTTGGAGATTGCATCACATGTTGCCAGGATCTCAAATTCCCCGAACGCGCCCAGGGACTCGAAGCTGAAACGCAAAACACCTCGGCTATCGGTCGGCGCGACGCCGCTCAACCGTGGCTTGGTCCCATAACTGCCCGGTTTAGCCACAATCTCCACATCCGGGATGAGACCGTTGACACCTATATCCATGACGTTCTTGCTCCAGAATAAGATCGGCACAACCAGATGTGAATCAGCAGGGACAGTATTGTGCCAATACCGGTACTCGATACCAACATAGATTCGCTCTGCTCGCGCCCGAAATACAGGGCAGTGGACAAACTCTTTCCGCAGGGCGGGAACCTGTGTAACATCCGCCTGTTCCGAGGTGCAGCGCAAACGGATCTCATAGGGTAGCGCCACGGTATCTTTCAGGCCTACGTATTGAAAACTCCCGACGTTATGTCGTTGCCATGGCATGTAGACGAATCCCTCTTCTATATGACTCGGCGGGATGACTTCGAACCATTTTGATCCCACGTATCGTTTGCCATAATTGTCGATCGCTGAAGCATATAACGTATTGTTTTGAAGATTATACGGAATGTGTGAGTACATGTAGAGCGTATCGTGCGTCTCGCTGTAGAACTCAAACCCGATCTTTCGACTGTTCAGTATAAACTGAAACGTCGTGTCCTGCCAGGAGTTGGTTTCGTAGATGCGAGCGTTGACAAGTGTCGCTTCCTGTGGAGTTATAAAGCAGTACCTGAAGCGCGCGATTCCGGTGCTGTCAACGCTGGTTTCGGGAGGAAGCGGGGCCGGGATTTATGGAAAGCGGAGGCGAGCCGGAGCTGGCTATTTCTCGTCGAGCTCGCGCAGGCGGAAGGATCTGCGGTGGATCTCGCAGCGGCCCAGTTTCCTGATGGCGTCGATGTGCCGCCGGGTGGCGTAGCCCTTGTGCTGCGCGAAGCCGTAGCCCGGGTATTTCGTGGCCATCTCGACCATGATGCGGTCGCGGTGGACTTTGGCGAGGATGGAAGCGGCGCCGATGGTGAACGAGCGGCCGTCGCCCTTGATCAGATTCACCTGCCGTCCGATGCCCAGCGGCGGGATACGGCCATCGCAGAAGATGCCCAACGAGGGTTTGTTGACCGCCTTCGCCACCTTTGCAGTTGCTTCGGCCATGGCTTCCCGTGTGGCCTGCAGGATGTTGATCTCGTCGATGCGCGTGTGGCTGGCCTCCGCGACAGCAAACGCCAGGGCCGATTCACGGATGACCAGGTCGAGCCGCGTACGGTCCTCCGGCGTCACCAGCTTGGAATCGCCGATGCCCTCGATGAGGATGTCCTCACGAAAGGCCACCGCCGCGGCGACCACCGGCCCCGCCAGCGGACCGCGTCCCGCCTCATCCACGCCGATCACAGTCCAGCCGTCACGGATCCAGCCGACCTCCGGGCCGAACAGCCCGCCGGGGATCACCGCCTTCTCGTCATGAATCTCGAACAGCTCGCTCATGAGGGTCTGCGCCGTTGGTGAATGTTGCAGGGAAGGTATCATGCCGGCGGGGGCGACGCCACCCGTCAGCACGAAGCGAGATCCCGTGAGTTGCGCGGCGCGCCTCTTCCTTAGTACCTATCTGTTTCAGATACACCGAGGTGATACATGCGAGATACACGAGATCCCGGTATTCAGGACGTGGTTTCCTTTGTGGCGGACCGCATCAAGCTGGAGCCGGAAGTGGCGCTGGTCCTGGGTAGCGGCCTGGGGTCGTTCGCCGAGGATGTGCAGGACAAGGTCGTGATCCCCACCGGCGAGATTCCGGGCTACCCGGTGAGCACAGTGGAGGGGCACGCCGGCCGGATCGTGGCGGGCACGGTGGATGGTGTCAAGGTGCTGGTCTTCCAGGGCCGTGTCCATTATTATGAAGGCTACCCGATGGCGCAGGTGGTCTTTCCGGTGCGGCTGGCGGCGGCGCTGGGCTCGAAGGCGCTGATCGTCACCAATGCCGCGGGCGGACTGGGCGACGGCTTCGAGGCGGGCGACCTGATGCTGATCACTGATCATATCAACCTGATGGGCACGAACCCGTTGATCGGCCAGACCTGGGGCTTCGAACGGTTCCCGGACATGACCCGTGCGTACCATCCCGACCTGCAGGCGGCGATCCGGGCAGCGGCGCAAGGAGAGAATATCGAACTGCGGCACGGGATCCTGGGCGGCTGGTCCGGCCCGACGTATGAGACCCTGTCGGAGGTGAGGATGCTGAAACTGCTGGGCGTGTCGGCGGCGTGCATGTCCACCATCCCGGAGATCATCGCGGCGGCGAGGGTGAAACTGCCGGCCTGCGGGGTCTCGTGCATTACCAACCTGGCGGCGGGACTGACCGATCAACCGTTGACCCACGACGAGGTCACGGAGGTGGCGGCGAAGGTGGAGAAGAAGTTCCACGCGCTGATCCGTGCGGCGGTCCCTGAAGTCGCCCGAGCCGCTCAGGGGATTCGCCTTTAGTCATATTCACTGGCTATTCACAGGAGCAAGAATGCTATTCACAGGATGAAAAGGATATCAAGGATATTAAGGATGGTATTAACTCAATTATGAATTAAGAATTAAGAATGGGACTGGTTAGTATAAATCGCCTTTTTATGTATTCTTGAAATTCTTAAAGCTGCAAAACACCATAAATCATAAATATATATGAGTTTGAACTGTACTCAAATTGAAAAGAGACTCCTCGAACCCAGTGCTTAAGAATTAAGAATTAAGAATTAAGAATTAAAAATTAAGAATTAAAAATTAAAAATTAAGAATGGGACTGGTTAGTATAAATCGCCTTTTTATGTATTCTTGAAATTCTTAAAGCTGCAAAACACCATAAATCATAAATATATATGAGCTTGAACTGTACTCAAACTGAAAAGAGACTCCTCGAACCCAGTGCTTAAGAATTAAAAATTAAGAATTAAATTAAAGAGAGAGCAATGGAGTTCATGCGCTTGACAACAGACGTATAAAAGCGGCAACTTTTTTCACTTTTTTCACTTTTTTCACTTTTTTCACTTTTTTCACTTTTTTCACTCGAGATACGTGCGATGAGGCCAAAACGCTACCTGAATGTTCTATTCGTCGCAACCATCGTCACCACTCTCACCACCGGCTGCTCCATGCAGAAGCTGGTGGTGCGGTCCACGGGCGGGATTCTCGACGGGGCCTTTGAAGCGCTGATGATGGAAGACGATCTGCCGCTGGCGAAGACCGCCATCGAGTCCGACCTCAAGTTGCTGGAAGGGCTGCTCCAGGCCGACCCGGAGAACCGCAAGATGTTGCTGCTGGTGGCGCAGGGGTTCACGAGTTACGCGCTGGCGTTTGTCGAGGACCAGGATACCGCGCGCGCCACGGCGCTGTACCTGAGGGCGCGTGACTACGCCAACCGGTGGGTGATCGAGACCGCAGATGTGGATCTGCTCGCGATTCCCGCCATGGACGACTACGAGCGCGCGGTGGCGGAGCTGCCGGAGAAGGCGGTTCCCGGCGTATTCTGGCTGGGCAACGCCTGGGGCAGCGCGGTGATGCTGAACATTGATAATGTCAGCCTGGTGGCGGACCTGCCCAACGTGGAACGCCTGATGCGTTTCGTGCTGGAGACCGACGAGAGCTACTACTACGCCGGTGCGCACCTGTTCTACTGCGGGTATTACGGCGCCCTGCCGGCCATGTTCGGAGGCGACCTCGAGAAAGCGAAAAAGCACATCGACCGGCAACGTGAGCTGGCGGGTGAGGGCTTCCTGTTGGCCGACCTGTTCGAGGTTAAATACGTAGCGCTCAAGCAGTTTGATGAGGCGCGGGCGCGGGAGTTGCTGGGCGGCATCCTGGCGTACGACCTCGACCAACGGCCGGACATCCGCCTGATGAACCGGGTGGCGCAGGAAAAGGCGGTGTGGCTGATGGAAAGGTTGGAGGATTTCTTGTAGGGCGGCATTTGTGGGATGGAATCCAGACGCTCGATAGAGTGATACCGATCCAGCGTTTGACAGGAACATGCAACGAGTGTCATTCCTGCGTAGCAGACTGTATCAAAATGTCCAACGAGTCTAATTCCTGCGCAGGAGACTGTATCAGAATGTCCAACGAGTCTCATTCCCGCGTAGGCGGGAATCCAGACATGTCTATATACTACAAGATGTTAGCTATGGAAACCAAACGTTGAAAGCTACTCTGGTTCTGGATTGCTGACATGTTTTATTCTTGCACCTTGCCTGGATTCACGGCTGTCCCACACTACGGGACACCGCAAGCTACACTTCGTTCCGGTTCCCGCCTACGCGGGAATGAGAGGAGAAGCATCGCCCGACAGCTTACTTTCGGGTTTCAAAACGAGGAGTGCTACTCTTTGGCAGTGAATAAAGAGAACATCAATCACAACAAGTAGTATCCTTGACATCCTTTTATCTTATTATCCTGTTAGATTCTTTTCAGTTTATCCTGTGAGATTATTCTTGAGGGTTCGAACCGAGGAGGTGTAAGCATGCAGGTGGTGATCATTGGCGGGGACGCTGCGGGGCTGAAGACAGCCGCACGGCTGCGGAGACTGGACGCGGATACGGAAATTGTGGTGCTGGAGAAAGGCGACGTGATCTCATACGCCGCCTGCGGGTTGCCCTACGTGCTCTCCGGCGACATTGACTCCATCGACGCCCTGCTGACCACCTCCTGGGATGAGCGCAAGGATCCCGGCTACTTCAAGCGCGCCAAGGATATCGACGTCCGCATCAAGACCGAAGCGGTGGGTGTGGATCGGCTGAAGAAAACCGTGACCGCGAAGAACGTGGACAGCGGTGAGACCACCGAGATCCCCTACGACAAGATAGTGATCGCCACCGGCGCGAATCCGGTGCAGCCGCCGGGAGTGACCGGGTGCGACCTGGAAGGTGTGGGCTGCTTCACCAGACCCGACGAGATGAAGCAGCTCAAGATCGGTCTGGCGCAGGGCGAGATCGGGCGTGTGGTGATTCTCGGCGCCGGTTACATCGGTCTGGAACTGTGCGAAGCGTTTGCGGCGTTGTGGGGCGCGGAAGTGGTGCTGCTGGAGAAGGAAGCGCAGGTGCTGCCCCGTTTCCTCGACCCGGAAATGGCCCGGCTGGTGCGCACCGAGCTCGAGAATAACGACATCGAGGTGCATTGCGGGGTTACGGTCGCCTCGATTGAAGAGACCGATGACGGCCTCTTGGTCAAGGACAGCGACGGCGGCGAATACAGGGGGGACCGCGTGGTCCTCGCCGCGGGCGTCCGGCCCAATGCGGCCCTGGCGACGAGCTGCGACCTGCCGCTCGGTCCGCACGGCGGCATTCGGGTCGATTGCCGGGGCCGCACGGTAGATTCCCACATCTACGCCGCCGGTGACTGTGCGGAGTTGCCCCTTGAGGACGGGTCCTACCTGCTGCCGCTCGGTTCCATCGCCAACCGCATGGGGCGGGTGGTTGCCAACAGCATCATGGGTCAGGATGACGAACTGCCTCGCCTTCACGGGAGCGGCGTAGTGAAAGTGTTCGATCTGAATGTGGCCAGCACCGGCCTGTGTTCACACAGAATCAAAGCACAGGGCGGCGAGCCGGAAGCATACTGGGCCACGTTTGATGAGAAGGCGCACTACTACCCGGAAGCCGAGACGGTGAAGATGAAGGTGACCTGTCACGCGGGCGGCAAGCTGGCGGGTATCCAGGTGATCGGCAAGGGGGAGGTGGTGCGTTGGGTGAACCTGTTCGCGCAGGTGCTGGATCTGGGCGATGGCGACGCGCGGTTGCTGAACCGGATCGAACACGCCTACGCGCCGCCCTACGCCGCAGCGATGGACCCGCTGCACTATTTCGCCTCCATGATCGAACGCGGGCCGGACTGGCAATTGCCGCCGGATAGCCTTCACAATGGCGGGGATGAGAACTGGACCGTGGTCTCGATCCTGTCCGACAACGAAGAGGCGGAGGTGGACAAGCCGGAGCTGAAGGGCCGCCGGCTGCATATCCCGTACAGCCACCTGCGGGAACGCCTGAGCGAGCTCCCAAAAGATAACGTGGTGCTGCTCTGCGCCCTGGGAACCCGCAGCTACGACGCCTGCGTGACCCTCCGGAACCGGGGCTGTCACGCCAAATATGTGGCGGGTGGCGTGGCGTTCTGGATGTGATTTCTTCTTCATATTGAGAAACGATCGATTACCCCGCTGGCTGGCGGGGTTTTTCTTGCAGTGCTCTCCTACTGTTGCAAAATGACCACAATGCTTGTATGAATAACCCACAACCGGCTTATTGGAGGTGGGGCGTGAGGAAACACATTCGAGGCCATTTTCGCAGCACGGTATCGAAGCGCCCTTTCATTGAGCAGCCAAGTGTAGGCGTTCTTATCACTGCCTTCCAGACATCGCAGAATTGAAACCACTCTCATTCCCGCAAAGCAGACTGTCGCAGAATCAAACCCACTCTCATTCCCGCGAAGCAGACTGTATCACAATAAAAACCGCTCTCATTCCA
>CAZYOC010000134.1:0-12043 GCA_964648415.1 uncultured bacterium
TGTCGCTCTTGCCCTTGGGATCGAAGTCGGAACCGCCCTTGCCGCCGCCCATCGGGAGCGTGGTCAGGCTGTTCTTGAAGACCTGTTCAAAGGCGAGAAACTTCAGGATGCCGAGGTTGACCGACGGGTGGAACCGCAGACCGCCCTTGTACGGGCCGATGGCGCTGTTCATTTCCACGCGGAACCCACGGTTGACCTGTACGTCGCCGGCGTCGTCGACCCACGGTACGCGGAACTGGAACGCACGTTCGGGCTCCATGATCCGTTCGATAACCTTCATCTGACGGTAAATCGGGTGCTTCTCCATGACGAGTTCGAGGGACTCGACGACTTCCTGGACCGCTTGATGGAATTCAGGTTGCGCCGGGTCTTTGGCCCGTACGAGGTCCATCATTTCGTTCACGAAACTGCCCATGAATCACTCCTTCTTGTTGGGGGGCCACGGCGTCCGCCGGGCCGGTCTTCACGTTGCTCAGGCATCTATCCAGTGGTCCGGTCTCTGTAAGCCGCCTGCTACACGGACCTTTTCACTCGTCTACCGGCTCCCTCGCGCAAGTTCCGTCTCACTCCTTGTTTCCAGAAGAGTTAAGACGTACGAAAAACTTGTGAAAAATCACGCATGAGCCGGTCATAATGGAGGCGGCGCGGCAGGCCGGTGTTCTGACCGGCGGCCACGCCAGCATTCTGCTGTCAACAAACACGCCCGTTCAGCAGGGCATCAGGGGACAAATATAAGATCAATTCCCCCCAAGAGATAGCCTTTCGGCTCGCAGTGCTCTCACAAGCGATTCACGCAACTCAAATCGAGTTCTTAAGATACGGGATTCCCTGATGCGACTTAGGCCACCCGAACACTTTCTAAAATCTAACTATTTTACGGTATACGTAATCCGGGCACCGAGCCGTCCTTAGCGGACTCATGAAAGACGGGGTAAGGGATTCCCTGATGGTTTTTACGGGCTCAACGGGTGGAAATACAGGGCAACATCTCGCCGACGGGGAAGGTCCGGATACGGGGGAGCGCTCTCGCTTCCCGCCACGCGTTATCACATCCGAGCGAGGCGGAAAATAGAGAAAACCGGTCTGCGGCGCAAGATCGAGCCTCTCGGGCTCGCCACACAGCTAGCTCTGAAAATCGAGGACGCCCAATCTACGCTCTCTTGACAACGAGGCCGGGGAGCTCCATCTTCCCTGTTCCTGATTCAACCGTCCACATTTCACATGAGGTTAGCCGATGGCCGCAGCCGCACAGGGCGCAAGTAAATACTCGCACCTGCCGACCGTCGTTCGTTTTCCCATTGAGACGGCAATTGATTACCGGGAGGGGCTCATCAACCTGGGCTCCTGTCCGCGGGAGATCTGGATCGCCTTTACCATCAAGGTGCTGGAGAGTCTCTGTTACTTCTCTTCTGTCCTGGTGCTGATGGCGTTTCTTACTCAGGACATGGGGCTGGACGA
The DNA here is from genome assembly GCA_964648415.1 of uncultured bacterium. Taxonomy (GTDB): domain Bacteria; phylum Electryoneota; class Electryoneia; order Electryoneales; family Electryoneaceae. The sequence continues at coordinate 1,459 of CAZYOC010000134.1, forward strand.
TGTCGCCGCCGGGACCATCTTCGGCGTCTTCTCCGCCTCCATGAGCTTCTTCATGTTGTTCGTGGGCTTCATCGCGGACAGCCTGGGCATCAAGAAAGCGTTGATCATCGGCCTGTTTATCGCCCTTGTGGGACGTGTCGCGATCTCCTTCACAACAGCGCCGTGGATCGTTTATCCGGGCCTGTTCGTCTTGTCGGTGGGATTCGCTTACATGATCCCGCTCATCGCTGCGGCGGTCAAGCTGTTCTCCACCAAGAAGGCGCAGAAATACGCGTTCTCCTGGTATTATGTGGTAATGAACGTGGGCAGCCTGATTGCGGGCATAAGCCTCGACTGGTTGCGCTCCACCTTCACCACCATCTACGAGTTCCAGTTTTTGGGCATGGGCCTGATAGTCCGTCCCACACAGATCATCTTCCTTGTGGCGGTCGTGGCCACCCTGGTCTCGCTGGTGCTGGTCATCTTCTTCGTTCGTAACAAGATCCCCAAGGAGGCGTTCAAGGAGGGCGTCCCGGCGGTCATGGCCGATGATCCCAAGGTGGACAAACCGGAAGAAAAGGGACTTGAAACCGCGGAAGAACCACGCAAATCGGCATGGCAGGTGATGAAGGAGGTCACCAGCGAGAAGACCTTCTGGATCTTCATCACCTTCATCTTCCTGCTGGTATTGGTGAAGATGATCTTCCAGTACAACCATTCGCTTTACCCGTTGTACATGGAGCGGATCGACCTGAAGGACTGGACCGGCAAGCTGTACTCAATCAACCCGGCGATCATCATTTTCCTCGTGCCGATCATGACCGCGATCACGCGGAACATGAAGGGGTACAACGTGATCATGCTGGGCGCGGCCATATCTGCGGGGTCGGTGTTCTTCATGGGGCTGGGCGAGTCGATTCTGCTGATCGTGCTGTTCCAGGTGTTCCTGTCCATCGGCGAGGCCATCTATTCGCCGAAGATTTACGATTACACGGCCAACGTGGCGCCGCCGGGCAAGGAGTCGAGCTACATGGCGTACTCGAAAGCGCCCATGTTCTTCGCCAAGGTGGCGGCGGGACCGGCTACGGGGCTGCTGCTGTACAACCTTTGCCCGGAATCAGGTCCACGGAATACAGAGTTGATGTGGATTATCGTGGGGGCCACGACCATGGTCAGCCCGGTGATGCTGTTCCTGGGCCGCAAATGGCTGGATGTGGAAAGCAAGAAAAAGGAGCAGGAAGCGACGGCTTCCTGACACCTCCCCCAGTTGTTGCGGATGGTGGGTAACCATTTCGACCGGCGCGGGCGCCGGTCCTGCACTGTTGCACCGCATTCATCGGCGAGACGCCGATGCTACACTTTTTTTCACTGCGCGTCCAATATCGCAGGCGTGAGATCGCTGATCCGTTCGCAGCGCGACAGAATCCGCTCCGCCAACGGCCCCACTCCCACCGTGGGCACCGGGTTACGGGTGTGCGATTTCACCGTGAGATCCTCGCTGTTGCCGTGATCGCTGGCGATAATCAACGTGTTCCTCGCACTGTCCAGATGATCCAGGATCTCGCCGAGAAACCGCATCACTTCGTCGACAATGGCGAGCGCCCACTCCCGGTTGCGGGAATGCCCCATCATGTCGGTTTTCACATACTCAAACGACGTGATGTCATGCCGGCGCGCCAGACGGGCGATGCGTCGTCCTCCCTCTTCCGGGGAGATGATCGGGATATCCGCATCGTCCAGCAGCTCGGCGAAGGTGTCGCCGTCGCCCATGTACTTCTTCGCGTGTCTCAACACCAGCTCGCTGCGCCTCTCGATGACGTCTTTCGGAACCACCGACCCCGGCGGAGAGAGCTTGTCGCCATTGCCCTGCCGCAGGATCAGCTCGCCGGTCAGGTCGTGAAACACCGCCTCACCCGCACGGTACTGGTCCATCATGCGGAACGCCTGGCCGGCGGCGCGCACCGCATGAGTGGTCACCGATTGACGGCTCAGCGGCCGTTTGAAATACGCCTCGTTGTACGCATTGGCGAACGTCGAGCGAATGCCCCTTTCGGCGGCCTGCTTGTGGATCGACGCCCGGTTGATAATCTCGATCAACTCGGCGTTGGGAAAGCCGGACAGGTGGTGTCCCAGCTCTGCGGGGGCGTTGACGCCGGTGAACAGGGCGGTGGTGCCGGTGGCGGATTGCGGCAGGCCGTCGACCCCGAGGCAGGCGTCCAGCGGCTTCCAGACCGCACCCTCACGCGAAGGCCCGCGCCCCTCCACCGCGATCAGGGAATCCTGCTTCACGGTCGCCCAGGGGTTCGTCTCGGGATCGTTCTTCCCGAATCCCACACCATCGAGGAAGACAAAGACAATACTCACGCTTTCTTCGCCTCCTTCTCCCGCTGCTTCGCTTTCTCCCAGTAGGCGTCCATCTCGTCGAGGGTCATCTCCGGCAGGAAGCGGCCGTCGTCATTGGCCAGTTGCTCCATGTCGTTGAAGCGATTCATCACCTTGTTGATCGACTTGCGGAGCGCCTCCTCCGCGCCGAAACCCATCAAGCGGGCGGCGTTGACCACGCTGAACAGCAGATCGCCGATCTCCTCCTCGGCGGCTTCAGGGTCGCGCGACAGGATCGCCTCGCTGGTCTCCTCCACCTCTTCCTTCAGCTTCGCCAGCGCGCCATCGGGGCTTTCCCAGTCGAACCCGACCCCGCCCATCTTCTCCTGAACTCGGAACGCGCGTGTGAGCGCAGGCAAGGCTTCCGGTACGCCGCCCAGCGTGGTCTTCCGTTTGCCGTCCTTCCTGCCGTTCTCGAGCTTGATCTTCTCCCAGTTGTCGCGAACCTCGGCGGCGGTTTCCAGCTTCAACCCCTCGCCGAAGACATGCGGGTGGCGTTCGATCAGCTTGCGCTTGATGGACTGGATGCTGTCCACCACGGTGAAGCGCTCCTCCTCCGCGCCGATCTGGCCGTGGAACACGATCTGCAGCAGCAGGTCGCCCAGCTCCACGCCCAGTTTATCATACTCGCCGCGGTCGATGGTCTCCAGGACCTCGTAAGTCTCCTCCAGCAGGTAGGGCCGCAGGCTCTCGTGGGTCTGCTTGTGGTCCCAGGGGCAGCCGTCGGGAGCCCGCAGCCGGGCCATGATGGCGACCAGCGCCTCCATCTCACCGCCGACAGTCCCATCGCCGGCAAATTCGCCGGGAAGTGTTTTTTTTGAACGGTTGGTGTCGTCTTTATCGGTCAAATCCGTATCTCTCCTTCTCCTTTTTCGTGGTCGCCCTCCGGCTCGATATGGATCAGGACATCTCCCACGAAATCATAAGTTTCCAGGATTCTGGCCTGCACCCGGTGCGCGATGTCATGGCCCTCCTGCACACTCATCTCCGGCGGCAGTTCGATGTCCAGGTCGATGCAGGTCAGGTGGCCGTACCGGCGCGCTCGTCCACGGTGGGCGTGGGAAACCGCTTGCTCCTCTTGCGCCATTTTGATCACCGCCTTGATCAGTTCCGGGTCCTGGGATTTGTCCAGCAGGTCGTTCATGGAGCTTACAAAGATGGTAATCCCGGCGCGGTAAATAAAGATCACCACCACCAGCGAGGCGACCGAGTCGAGGAATTTCAGGCCCGGTATCAGGATCGAGCCGACGATACCGATGAGCACAGCGATGGACGAAAACGCGTCGCCGCGATGGTTCCAGGCGTTGGCGATCAACACCCGTGAGTTGAGCTTCCGTCCCACCTTTTTCGTCCAGCGGTAGAGAAATTCCTTGATGCTGAGCGCCGCCAGCGCGACCAGCGCCGCAGGCCACAGCGGCACCCGCACTTCGCCCGCCACAAGAGCCGAAATCGCCTTGTACGCGATCATGGAAGCAGCAAAGATCAACAGCCCGGATACGAACATGGAGGCCAGCGATTCCACACGGCCATGGCCGTAAGGATGCGAGCTGTCACGCGGTTTACGGGACAGGGGAAACGCGACCAGCGTGATCACGTCGGTCAGCAGGTCGGTGGTGGAGTCCACCGCATCGGCCATCAGGGCGCGGCTGTTGAAGTAATAGCCGGCGGTGAACTTGGACACCGCCAGGAGCGCGTTCAACACCGACCCGGTGATGGTGACCCGGCGGGCCTGGCGGTCTTTTGTGAGTTGGTCCTCTCCCACGACTTCCTTCTATGCGTAATGACCGGCTGGAACCCGACCGTCAAACCGTCGGGCCAAATGTTCCGACCCAACCATGTCATGCCCGACCCAACCATGTCATGCCCGACCCAACCATGTCATGCCCGACGTGATCGGGGATCCCCTTCCATGTCAACCGACGGTCACGTTAGGCCGAGCAGGCGCGTCTGTCAACTCACAGACGCACTGAGAGTAGTGTTATTATACGGATGCTTGAGAATTATGCCTCATCGGAGCTGGAAAGGGAGTAGATCCCCGCCCCCGACCAAAGCAGGAGGGCAGGCTTTGCGCTGGGGATGACGTCATGGGACACAACTTTCGAGCATCAGTATAGGGCCTGTTGCACGAATTCTGATGTCTCTCATTCCAGCGAAGGCTGGAATGAGATTGGTTCCTATTGTGCAACAGTCTGTATAGGACCGAATCACCAATCGTCAAACGGGTTTTCCCGGTAGAGCTTCACCAGGAACACCGTAAGAATGCCATACACGAACAGGCTCAGTATCCCGATCAGGTTGCTCATGCCTTGTTGCCAGCTATACGCGGCGGTTGGCAGGAGGTTCCTTGCCAGCGCCGCGAGGACGATGCCGAACATCATGGCCAGGATACTGATCACGAGCAGGCGTCCCAGGCTTTTCAGCGTATCGTAATCTGGATCGAGGTGAAGCGTGAAGAGGGCGAAGAACGCGGCCTGCGCTGCAAGGGAGGCGATGGCGACAATGGCCAGCAGCAGCCTCCAGAGAAGCGCTGAACTCATCAGGAAACGAGCCACGGGCTGAATCTGGGAGAGCCCGGTAAGAATAACCGGAATCGCCACCCCCACCAGCGCGGCGATGGTAGCCGCTTTCAGCACGGGCGATTTCTTTACGGCTCCAGAGTGGTAAAACGCCACAAAGAAAAGATAGTAGAAGACAATGGTCAGCACGGAGAGCTGCACGATGAGCTGTTGCTTGCCGCCAGCGAGGTTCATCCAGCCACCGGGCGAACCGGCCAGCATGGTGAAGAGGGCGAAGAGAGCGTGCAGGCCGGTTCCGAATGCGGCCAGCAGGCAGGCTTGGCGAAGGGTCATGGGGCTCTCCTTTGCAGGACTCGAACACGTGACCGGTTCTGTATCCTCAGCAGCAAAGTGCCGACATTTCCTCCCGAATGCAAGCGGAGGACTGGGAATACAGGTATTGCTACACCATTGCACCAATAGGTAAACTATTGAAATTCCGAAATGTTGTATAATCTGGTACGCACTCAAGCCTATTTCTTCTCCAGTGAGAGATCACTATATTTCGGACTTACAAAGCAGACGACACATTCTACGCACAGGCGCGCTTGATCCATGTTTGTCATTGTTCTGCTCACAGCGGTGTTGGTCGGTTTCGGGGCATGGGAATTCACGATGCACCGCAGGCGCGTGATGTCCATTCCCATCCGCATCCACGTCAACGGCACCCGTGGCAAAAGCTCTGTAACACGGTTAATCGCCGCCGGGCTGCGCGCCGGCGGATTCCGCACGTTGGCCAAGGTGACCGGCACTCTCCCGCGCATTATTGATGAACGCGGGATGGAGATTCCCATCATCCGGCTCCACATGGTCAATATCATTGAACAGATCAAGGTGTTCCGTTTCTTCGCCAACCGTCGCCCGCAGGCCGCGGTGATCGAGTGTATGGCGGTGCAACCGGAGTACCAGTGGATCTGCGAGCACCAGTTTGTCACCGCCACCATCGGGGTGATTACCAACGCCCGCATGGACCATGTGCGTGAGATGGGGCCGACGATGACCAACATCGCAAATTCCCTGTCGAACACCATTCCGGCCCGGGCCATCGCAATCACGGCGGAAGACAAGCAACCGCTGATCGAGATTATGGAGAAGCGGGCGAAGGCGAATAAGAGTTCCTTTCATGCCGTAACGTCCGATGAAGTGACGGACGAGGATCTGCGCGCTTTCCGTTACATCGAGCATAAGGACAATGTGGCGCTGGCGCTGAAAGTCTGTGAAGAGGTCGGTATTGATCGTGAAACCGCGCTGAAGGGCATGGTGGAGAGCCATCCCGATCCGGGCGCGTTGTATGTACACCGGGTGGAAGAGAATGGCAAGAAGATCATCTTCCTGAATGCCCTGGCTGCAAACGATCCGGAATCAACCCTGATGGCCTGGCGTCGCGCTCAGGAATTGTACCCCAACAGCGGCAAGCAAATCATCCTGATGCACACACGCGGTGACCGTTTTGACCGCAGTGTGCAGCTCGCTGAGATGATTGCCGAATACATGAACTTTGACCGGTTGATCTCCATGGGTGAGAGCACGGAAATGCTGGCGCAGCAGTTCAAGCGCTTTGACATCCCTTCCGAAAAGATCAACCGGGTTGGACAAGTAAAACCGGACAAAGCCTGGGACGTCATCTGGAGCGAAGTCGAAGATCGCGCCTTCGTCTTTGCGCTGGGCAACGCCGGTCACGGCGGCCTGGCGGTGGCGGACATGTTTAAAGCGCGCAGGAGCTGAACATGGTTGATGTTGCAGTCGGGTTGGGAGTCGCGTTCAGCCTGTTGTTCAACGAGATCTTCGGTGTTTCCGCCGGCGGCATCGTGGTGCCCGGTTATGTGGCGCTGCACCTGAACAACGTCTGGATGTTGATCGGCACCCTGGTCGTCAGTTTTCTTACCCTCTTTTCCGTGAAGATCATCGCACAGTTCGTCTTCGTCTACGGTCGCCGGCGGCTGGTGCTCTCGATTCTGCTCGGCTTCATCTTCGGGTTTGTGCTGAGGAACTATATCGCCGGACCGGTCTACGAGACCACGGCGTTGCATCTCGAGGGGATCGGGTACATTATTCCCGGTCTGATTGCAAACTGGATGGAACGCCAGGGCGTGATGCGCACTATCGCGGCCGTGACCACGGCTTCGGTCGTCGTACGCCTGGCGGTCATGATTATTGGCGGAGGGGAGATCATTGCCTAGACGATTTCGCCCATCCATGCGTTCCCAGCGAACGCTGATCGTTCTCGCGGTTGTATCCATTCTCTGCTACATCTGGGCGGAAAATGCCACTGTGGTGCTGAGGGCGCCGCATTACGACGCCAAGGTTCATGCGGCCGAACGAATGGCCGCCATGATGGATACCCTCCGGCAGGTACAATACGCCCGGGGCATCTTCCCCGACGAGATCAACGACCCGAACCTGACCGCCCTGATCGGCCAGCAGTATACCAAGATCACAACCGACATAGGTGATCTGGAGGCCAAGTGGACCGCCCTCAATCCCAACATGGCCGCAGTGATGGTAACTTATCTCAAGCAGGCCGAGCTTTCAGAGGGCGATGTGGTGGCGGCCGGCATGTCCGGCTCCCTGCCCGGGATGAACCTGGCGTTTTACGCCGCATGTGAAGAACTCGGGGTGAAGCCCATCGTGATCACCTCCATCGGTGCGTCCTCCTGGGGCGCCAACGATCCCAGCTTCACCTGGCTCGACATGGAGCAGCATCTGATCGAGCGTGGCCTGATCGACTATGTCAGCATCGCGGCTTCCACCGGCGGCGGCGAAGACCTGGGACGGCGGCTTTCACCGGAAGGCCGTGAATTGATTCGTATGGCGGCGGAACGCAACGCAGCGCCGTTCATCAAAGCGCCTACTGTGGAAGAATCCGTCCGGCGCCGCATGGCGCTTTACCAGGAGCATGCCGGTGGCGAACCCATCAAGCTGTATATCAACATCGGCGGCGGACTGGCTTCGCTGGGCAGCGCGGTCAATGCGGACCTGATTCCGCCGGGGCTTTCCAAGCGTTTGCCGGTGTACAATTACCCCCGGCGAGGCGTAATCAACGAGTTCGCCGACCAGGGCGTACCGGTCCTCCAAATCCTGAACATCGCCGACATCGCCAACCAGTTCAATCTGCCCTACATCCCGGAGCCCTTGCCGGAACCGGGCGATGGCAGCCTGTTCAGCGAAAAACGGTACAATCTCTGGGTCGCTGTAGCGGCGCTGGCAATTGTTTTGCTAACTTTAGCTGTCGTACTCTGGTTTGATCGACGCACCCAACGGCTGAATCGGCCGGGGGTTGACCCTGATACATTGATCTGAGATGACTACGCATCCCCCAACACGCACACGCACGGTTCGCCGGCTCGTCACCTGGGCCGCCGGCTTGAGCCTCCTGATGATGACCGTGACCGCGGCGATCGCCGCCAAATGGGATGTCATCCGCCCCGACAAGGGCGGACGACGCACGGTGATCGTGGTGAAAAGCAAGGAGTGGGCCTACTGGCGCCTCAAACCCGGCCAGCGCATGACCTTTGAGCTTCAGCCCGGCGAGTACCGTGTTATCACACGCGCCGACCTCAACAAGACCAAAGACAAAGAAGTCCCCTACACCTTCCGGTTGGGGATCGACAACCCGGAAGGCCGGCTCTACAGCCGCGCCACCAAACGGGATAAGCAGACCCATCTGCGCGGCAAGGAGCAGAGCCGCATCGGAAACAGCCGCATCGTCTACTTCTCTTCGGAAAACGGCAACCAGCGGCTGACCATCAGCCTGGATAAAAACGCCGCCTATACTGTTTACTTCCGTGTGCAGATCGAGGCAAAAGCCTACCGGTCGGGTACGGAGTATGTCGCCGTCACCCCCAGCAGTTACCGTGACGCCATCAGCGTTGAAACCCACGAGAACATCAATACCTACTACGCGGTGGACCATGAACAGCGACTGGCGGTGGAAGTCAACGGTCCCACAACGATCAAGGTGCTGACCAGGCTCGTGCTCGATGAAAGTATGCGCGGCGAAATCAAGTTCCCGTTGGCGGTGTACGAAGACGGCGCTCTGAAAAACACCTATTCGCTGACAACCTCTGCCTCGCAGGTTTCCAGGGTGCTGGACCGTAGCGATGTTCTGCCTTCACGCGGGGAAGCCTTCTTCATCGAGGCGCCCCGGGGACGGCATACATACCAGTTCGTCCCGCCGGAGCGACAGTTCGACATCATGCTGCGCTTCTTCCTGCCGCAGGACGATCTGACCAACGAGCCGGATGAGGAGTAGGGACGATTGACGTTGTTTACCATTGATTGACATTTTCAAGGCCCGCATGGCGACACGGCGGGCCTTTCGTGTGTATATTCCCGGTAACGATGTACATCCATTGGAGGACTCATGGACGCCACGGTTCGCTCGCACGGTATTCGCTTCCTGATTGCTGCATCTCTGCTGGGGCTGCTGCTGGCCACGCAAACCGTGCTCGCACGGAGCTGGGACTGGCGGAAGGATACCGGCCTGCACCTGACCTACACAGGCGGGTATGACGGCAACATCCTCGAACTCAGCGATGACGACACTGACCGCTTTCTGGACAACGACCTGCCCGGCCCCACCAGTCCTTCTACATACGATGACCTGGTGCAGGAATTCGGCGTCAAGTTCAAGATCTACTCCCCCAGCTACTTCGGCTACCGGCGCACCAAGCTGTTCTATACGCTTGGCTACAAAACGTATTCAGGCAACAGCTTCAACGACCGCGCCAGCCATTCGCTGTTCCTGCTGCAAGACATCACCCGCGAGGTGGACCTGGTGGCGAGCTATTTCCTGATTCCCCAGCGCTACCTGAGGGACTACTACGACCGCGATCTGGGAACCATACTGCCCTGTGAATTTGCCTATCATTTGTACACCGCCGGTCTCCGGGGCGACGTGACCGACAACATCCGCGTCGGCGCACGCTACGAAGGCTATCAGGTCTACTACAACCGCTACTTCACCGAATACGATTCCGAATCCCACGGCTTCCGGGCGGACATGCAAATCAAACTGCCGCGTAACTTCGTATTCAACGCGGAGGTCCGCTATCGCAACGCCGACAATGTCGGGTTCAAACAGAGTGACGCGGTCATCGTTGTCAACCCGGACATGGATGCGGAGTACGGCGACGGCAGCTACGGCGAAGAGTGGCTGGTGTACAGCCTTGCCTGGGAGTCTCCAACATGGCTCGACCGGGAATGGGACATTACCGTGACCCACCGCCTGCGGCATCGCTATTACACCAGCGAGCTGCCTTTGAACAAGGACCCGTTCCATGCCGGAAGAGAGCACTTGCAGCAGCGGCTTTTCTTCGATATCCAGACAGAGATCCTGCCCGGCATTACCGGAGGTCCGTCCATCGAGTACGAATGGCGCAACACGGATGCGCCGGTTGATCGCGTGGCCGAAGTGAAGGACTTCAGCGCCTTCCGCGCCATGCTCGGGCTGCGGTTCGAGATCTGGGACTGATCAACGACAACACAAACAGCCAGACTCCGCGGGAAGAGACTCGTCGTACATGCCTGGATTCCTGCTTTCGCAGGAATGACACTCGTTGGTTATCTTGGGATGGTCTACGCCGCGGGAAGAGACTCGTCGTACATGCCTGGATTCCTGCCTTCCAGACTGTATCACAATAGAAACCGCTCTCATTCCAGCGAAGGCT
>CAZYOC010000135.1:0-12001 GCA_964648415.1 uncultured bacterium
TCCAGAATAAACAAGTACTTAAGAATCTTGGTATGTTCGATTCTTTGCAAGAACCCCTATATCTGTCCTGCGAAGCCCCTGCAGTACTGGGAGCAAAAAACCGCAAACCCGGTAAGAAGCTTACGGTCGATGGTTGCTGGGGGACAGGGATTCGAACCCCGATTCTACGGTCCAGAGCCGCATGTCCTGCCGTTGGACGATCCCCCAAACGGATCAAAAAGCTAATAAACGACTCGCAGAGAGTCAAGCCGTTGCGGGGGACTTCCGAGACCTCCAGAAACCCTTGAAATCATGTTGTTTGGGATGACTCCGCGCGAAGCTCGCACACCTTGAAATACACGAGTCCCGATAAGAGCAATCACAGCGTTGACGCACGGTACTATGCCGGATATTTCACAAACAGCGATGGATGACGCCGGACAGATCTGCGGTGAACGCATAAGAGCAAGCCGGGATAGACAGATGCTTGGCAATCATTTCTTGTTCGAGCTGGAACCGGAGAAAAAGGGACTGTTACCTTTTTTTCGCGAGAAGTTTTATGTTTAGTACAGAGTGAATCAAAAAGGTAACTGTACCATTGTTCCGACAATTGATCGCTAAACAGACCGTGAAAAGGTGGTACAGTTACCTATTCGGACAGATCATTTTGATTATTAACAGATAGCAAGGTTTAAAAAGGTAACAGGCCCCTTTTCACTACCCGCCTGCGCTGGGAATGACATCGTTGTGCGCTGGGGATGAGAGTGGGTTCGATTCTGCGACAGTCTGCCGGGCAGCGATGCACCGTCTATCAGGACATTGTCGGATACTTTCATTGTGACGCCATATGGAAACCCAGCTCCCCATGACAAGCTGCCCGGGGCAAAGAGTCTTCTTCCACATGAGACACTCCAATCGTACCTTTCATACCATGGGAAGCGGGTGTATTTTACGGCCCTACCAACGCCAAGCAGAGGATACATCTCGACCATGGAAAACATTGATCTTTCCGGTTTCGAACGCAAACTGGTGATCCGCAGCCTGCGGCCGGAAGACTACGACCGCATTGAACAGCTCCAGGAAATCTGTTTTCCCGGGCAGGCGCCCTGGACGCGTGAGGAATTCGTCAGCCAGGTGAAGACCTTCCCGGAAGGCCAGCTCTGCATCGAATACGAGGGCGAAGTGGTGGCCGCGGCGTCCAGCCTGATCCTCGACTTCGACATCTACAGCGAACAGCACAACTTCGACGAGATCTCCGGCGGCGGCAAGATCACCAACCACACCACCGAGGGCGATACGCTCTACGGCATTGACATTATGGTGGACCCGGAGTATCGTGGCCGGAAGCTGGCGCGCCGCCTGTATGAAGCCCGCAAGGACCTGGTGCGCCGGCTGAACCTGATGCGTATCGTGGTCGGAGGACGCATCCCCGGCTATGTCAAACATCGTCACAAGCTGTCTGTGCGCGAGTATGTCAAGGAAGTCGCCACACGCGCGATCTACGATCCCGTGCTCACCACCCAGCTCGCCAACGATTTCGTCATCAAACGCATCATCACCGATTACTTGGAAGAGGACCGTGAATCAGGCGGATACGCCGTGCTGCTGGAATGGACCAACATCGACTTCAAGCCGGACAAGCACCGAGTCTATCGCAGCAGCCGTCCGGTGCGCATCAGCGCGATCCAGTACAAGATGCGTCCCATTCACGACTTCAGCGAGTTCGCCACGCAATGCGAGTACTTCGTGGACACCGCCTCCGAATACTCCGCCGACTTCATTCTCTTCCCGGAACTGCTGACCACGCAGCTGCTGTCGTTCATGGACGTGAAACAGCCCTCGGCGGCGGCGCGGAAACTGGCGTCGTATACCCCGCAATATCTCGAGCTGTTCAGCCGGCTGGCCATCGAGTACAACATCAACATCGTGGGCGGCTCCCACTTCACCCTGGAAGACGACCACCTGTACAACGCCGCCTACCTGTTCCAGCGTAACGGCGAGATCCAGCAGCAGTACAAGCTGCACAACACGCCCGACGAGAAGCACTGGTGGGGGATCGAACCGGGCGAAAAGATGCGGGTGTTCGAGACCGACCGGGGACGAGTGGCCATCCTGATCTGCTACGACATCGAATTTCCGGAGCTGGCGCGGATCGCGGTGGAGAAAGGCGCGCAGATCCTGTTTGTGCCGTTCTGCACGGACGAGCGCCACGGCTACTGGCGGGTGCGCTACTGCTCGCAGGCGCGCTGCATCGAGAACCAGGTATATACCGTGATCGCCGGTACCGTGGGCAACCTGCCCAAGGTCGAGAACATGGCGATCCAGTACGCCCAATCGGCGATCCTGACGCCGTCGGATTTCATGTTCGCGCGCGACGGCATCGCGGCGGAATGTACGCCAAACATCGAGACGCTGGTGGTGCATGACGTGGACCTGGAGCTGCTGCGCCGCCACCGGATCTGGGGCGCCACCCGCAACTGGATGGACAGGCGGGCGGATTTGTATAAAGTGGTGGAAACGAACCACAGCGGTGATGAAATCCAGTGACGTGGCCGACGGAAGTGCTTGACTTTTCTTGGAACTCGACTGGCGACCCCAAGGTGGCAAAGTGCCAGGGGTAACTGCTATATTACAAGATTGAAGAATACGACAACAAGTGAACCGATTGTAGAGGGATTGACTGTGAACATTCCATTGATTCTGTTGATGGCCAGCGGGGGCGCCGGCGGCGGTGCGGGCGGCGCGGAGCAGGCTCCGGGCGGCGCGGCGATGATCATGCAGTTTCTGCCGTTTATCCTGATCATCGCGGTCTTCTATTTCCTGCTCATCCGGCCCCAGTCCAAGCGCCAGAAAGAGCAGCGCAACATGCTCTCTTCGTTGGCGCAGGGCGATGAAGTTGTCACCATCGGCGGTTTGCACGGCAAAATCGCCGGCATCCGCGACCAGGACAACACCCTGATCGTCAAGCTCAACGACCAGATGAAGATTACCATCGACCGCGCCGCCGTGTCGCGCGTGGTGAAAAAGGGCGACGGCTCGGATCAGAGCTGACAGCAGGTAACCCTGACATGCTTGTCCGGGCGAGGCTGGCGTCCTGATTCTGTGTCAGATCTCCACTTCGTTCACGATCTGACACGACTTAACTTGCTTCGTCAGATCGTCAGCGTTGTGTTCGGTGACCAGACAGCAGGTAGCCCGGAGATGCCTCTCCGGGATGATGGCATAGAACAACACAAGCGGGGGGCGAGTTTCACGTTATACCGCTTCGTGGAGAACAAACCATGGCGAAGTACCCCATCCGGCTGCTGGGCGATCCCGTGTTGCGGGCGGTGGCCGATGAAATAACCTCCTTTGATGAGGCCCTCGAGGAGTTCGCCGGCGAGATGGTGGCGGCGATGATCGAGGGCGACGGCATCGGCCTGGCCGCGCCGCAGGTCGGCGTGTCCAAACGCTTTCTCGTGATCGGCATGCCGGTCAAGGGCGAAGACGACCGGACCACACGCAAGATTTTTGTGATGGTCAACCCGGAAATCATCGCCGAAAGCGACGAGGAAGAGGTGATGGAAGAGGGCTGCCTCTCCATCCCGGAGATCGCGGAAGATGTCACTCGTCCCAAGCTCGTGACCATCCGCTTCCAGAACCTGAAAGGCGAATCGCAGGAGATCGAGGCGGACGACCTGCTGTCGCGCGTCTTCCAGCACGAGTACGACCACCTGGATGGTGTCCTGTTCATCGACCACCTCTCCGCGCTGAAGCGACGGCTGCTCAAGGGCAGGCTGAAGAAGATCGAGGAGCAGAGCCGGGAGTTGCGCCGGGAGCTGGGCGAATTGTAGGATGCGACCTGAAACCGAGATGGAAAGGACGGCATGCGCATTGCCTTTCTGGGAACAGCACAATTCGGCGTCCCGGCGCTCGAGGCGCTTCTGGCTGGCGCGCATGAAGTCGTGGGCGTGGTCACCGGGCCTGACAAACCCGCCGGCCGGGGACAGAAACTCCTCCCCACTCCGGTAAAACAGGTCGCTGAAAAGGCCGGCCTGCCGGTCCTCACCCCGAACAAGTTCAAAAATCCGGACTTCCTGAAGGCCTACGGCGAGTGGCGTCCCGACGCTGCGGTGGTGGTAGCCTTCCGCATTCTCCCGCCGGAGGTGTTCGACCTGCCGCGATTGGGTACGCTGAACATCCATCCCAGCCTTCTCCCCGCCTACCGTGGCCCCGCGCCCCTCAATTGGGCGTTGATCAACGGCGAGACCGAGACGGGCGTCAGCATCATCCGCATCACGCGGAAGGTTGACGCGGGCGGTGTATTGTTGCAACGAACCTATCCCATCGACCCGCTTGAGACGGTTGCCGATCTTTCTCAGCGCCTGGCCCCGGAAGGCGGCAAGCTGGTGCTGGAGGCGCTGGAAGGCCTTGAGCGCGACACCCTCAAACCGTTGCCCCAAAACGAGAGCCAGGTCACCAAAGCCCCCAAGCTGACCAGGGAAGACGGCCTGCTGGACTGGACCCAACCGGCGGAAGCTGTTCACAACCGCGTGCGTGGGGTGACTCCCTGGCCTGGAGCTTACACCTTTACGGATGGCAAAACGCTGAAACTCTTCCAGTCGCGTCCCGTCGAGGGCAAAGGTTTGCCCGGCGAAGTGCTGGAGACAGGCGATACGCTGGTGGTGGCGTGCGGAACCGAGGCGGTAAGGTTCGGCGAAGTGCAGTTGCAGGGCAAGAAACGCATGCCGGCGGAGGCGTTCTTCCGTGGCGCAACGCTGGAAGTGGGGGACCGGTTGGGAGCAGCATCGTGAGCCCGGTAAAACACAACCCGCGCCGGATCGCCGCCGAGATCATCACCAAATGGGAAAAGAGCGGCGGGAAGATCGACCAGATCCGGGACGCCGAACTCGGCCCGGAAGAGGGCTGGGATCCCCGAGACCGGAAGTTGGTGACGGAGCTTGTCTTTGGCGTTGTCCGGCAGGTCACCGAGCTGGACCGCGAGCTGGATGAGCTTGTCAAGACCGGCGTCAGCAAAATGCAGCACCGGTTGCTGGCCATCCTGCGGGTGGGCTTGTACCAGATCCGCCACCTGGACCGGATTCCGGCATCGGCGGCGGTGGATGAAGCGGTCGGCCACGCCCGCAAGGTGTTCGGCGAGAAGGCGGGCGGGCTGGTCAACGCCGTCCTGCGCCGGGCGGTCAAACAGGCAAACACGAAAGCAGATACCATGAGCACCGACAGCGCACCTTCTCCTCATCAGCCCGGCCAACGTCCGGTCACGGCATTCTACAGCAAGAGCGGTCCCCTGGCGCAGTGGCGTTCGCACTGGCGGCAGAATTTTGGCGATGAGAAGACTGACGAACTGATCCGACACTTCGCCTCCATCCCACCGGTGGGCTTACGTCGCAACCGCCTGAAGACGGAAGGCGACGGGGAGTGGCTGGAAATCCTCAGGGCGGAGGGCGTGGAGGCGGTTTCCCTGGAGCACTGGCCGGGGTACGCCTACGCGAAGGGCGTTTCGCCGCAGGAGCTGCCCTCATTCCAGGAGGGCAAGACCACGGTGCAGGACCCGGCCGCGGGGATCGCTCCGATGGCGCTGGAGCCGCAGCCGGGCGAGAACATCCTGGACCTGTGCAGCGCTCCCGGCGGAAAAACGGCGTTGATCCGGGAACTGATGCAGGGTGAGGGGCGGCTGCTGTCAGTGGACAAGAGCATGAAGCGCAACCGCCTGACACGCGAGGGCCTGAAGCGGTTGGGACATGACAGTGTGGAGGTGCTCACCGCCGATGTGACGTCCTGGAGCGACGGCCCGTTTGACCGTGTGCTGGTGGATGTCCCCTGCTCCGGCACCGGCGTGGCGCATCGCCGGGCCGATCTGCTGGTGCGCCGGCCGCCCCTGAAAGCGCTGCAGATGCCTAAACTCCAGCGCAGCTTGATCCAGAAAGCGGCGGACATGGTTCGGGTCGGCGGGGTGCTGGTGTATTCCACGTGCAGCCTGGAGCCGGAGGAGAACGAGAAAATCGTGGCGCTGTTTGAAAAGAAGCACAGCGACCGGTTTGCACGGGAAGCGTTGCCGGAGACCATTCCGGGGCAGTGGCGCACGGAGAAAGGGATGGCGCGTACCTGGCCGCCGAGGGACCTGGTGGACGGCGCCTTTGTCACACGCTGGCGGCGCATTCAATGAAACGCAAGCGACGGCAACAGCTCGCCACCGCCTGGGGGTGGTTGCTGCGGCTGGCGGTCATGGTCCTGATCTGGGGCCTGCTGGGTGCGGTGGTCTATTTCCTGGTGATGCCGTTGTTTGTGCGGACCGGCAGGGAGGTGGCGACTTCCGGCATTGTCGGCCTGGCGGAGGACTCCGCGCAGGCAAAGCTGGACGAAGCCGGGTTCGGTCTTGTCGTGGATGACCGTCGCCTGGATACCGCCGTTCCTGAAGGCCACATCATCACGCAGCACCCGCAACCGGGGCGACAGACCAAGCCCGGCCGGCGGATTCACGTGATCGTTTCGGACGGAGCCATCGAAGCCTACCTGCCGGATGTACGCGGCTCCATCCGGCAGGACGCCATCGCCCGGTTGCAACGCATGGGTATGGAATTGAATGACCTGCGCTACGCCTTCAGCGACACGTACCTGGAGAAACAGGTCATCAGCCAGCACCCGCCGCCCGATACGAAGCTGACCGACGAGAACCGTGTGGCAACATTGACCATCAGCCTCGGCGGGAAACCGGAATCCTTCGAAGCTCCCAACCTGCTGGGCATGGCGGAGGAGGACGCTCGCTTCCTGATTCGCAAAGCGGGCCTGACACTTGGCATGGTCTCGTTCGAGCGGCTGGAGTACGAGCCCGAAGGAGTGATCCTGCAGCAGGCGCCCGAACCGGGGACGGTTCTCGAGGAGGGCGCGAAGCTCTCGCTCGTGATCAACCAGAAAGAAGCCAACAAAGCCAACACCACGGATTGATACGGATTGATTCGGAAGGGCGAGCCGATGGATGAGATCAGGGAAGTGGAGCGTGTTGGAGGGCGAGTCCGTATTCTGCCCTCGCTTTTGTCGGCGGATTTCGCCCGGCTGGGCGATGAGGGCCGCAAGGCGATGGAGGCCGGGGCGCAGGGCCTTCATGCAGATGTGATGGACGGCCGGTTTGTTCCCCCGATCACCTTCGGCGCGGATGTCGTGAAAGCCGTGGTGAACGCCACGAAGGCTCGCGTGGACGCCCACCTGATGATCGTGGAGCCCGAGCGCCACATCGAAGCCTTCGCCAAGGCCGGTGTGAAAGCCATCACAGTCCACGTGGAAGCCTGCCCCCATCTTCATCGTGTGCTCTGGCAGATCCGGGAGGCGGGCTGCGAAGCGGGTGTCTCGCTCAATCCCGCCACGCCGGTCAACGAGGTGATCCGCTACGCGCTGCCGTTGATTGACCGGGTGCTGGTCATGACTGTGAATCCCGGCTGGGGCGGCCAGGCCTTCATCAGAGAAGGCATGGACAAGGTTTACGAGGTCCGTGAGCTGCTGGATTCGCTGGGCTCGAAGGCGGAGATCCAGGTGGACGGCGGGGTGAACGCGGACAACGCCGGCGAATTGGCCCTCAACGGCGCCACAGAACTGGTGGCCGGCAGCGCCCTGTTCAAAGGCGACATCGCCGCCAACGTCAAAACCATGCAACGCCAGATTCTGAAAGTCTTCGGCGCGTGAGAGTTCGGCTGCTGCGGGACGTAGCATTCGAAGGCGATTCTGTGTGACATAGCTCTGAATAATACCGGGCATTGCAATACCTGGCATTCAAGGACGAGTCTTGTATCTCGATCCTGTGCCCGGGTGTCATTCCCGCGCATCAGACTGTCCCAGAATGCGAGAGGAATCTCATTCCAGCGAAGGCTGAAATCCAGTCATGTTAATATACTACAACATGTTAACCATGAAAACCAAACGTTGAACACAACTTTGATGCTGAATTGCTAACATTATATTTTCTTGCACCTTGCCTGGATTCCAGCCTTCGCTGGAATGAGAGCGGTTTTTATTGTGATACAGTCTGGCAGGCAGGAACCGGAACGTAGTGACGCTTGCGGTGTCCCGTAGTGTGGGACAGCCGTGAATCCAGTCATGTTAATATACTACAACATGTTAACCATAAAAGACCCCTATTGAACACTACTCTGGTTCTTGATTGCTAACTTATTGTATTCTTGCACCTTGCCTGGATTCCCGCCTTCTGCTGCGCGGGGATGAGAGTGGCGGCAACGGGGTCAGGGCTTGAGATTGGCCTGGATTCCCGCCTGCGCGGGAATGAGAGTGGGTTTGATTCTGCGACAGTCTGCTGCGCGGGGATGAGAGCGGCGGCAACGGGGTCAGGTCTTGAGATTGGCCTGGATCCCCGCCTGCGCGGGGATGGGATGAGGGCGGCGGCAACGGGGTCAGAGCTTGAGATTGGCCTGGATTCCCGCCTGCGCGGGGATGAGAGTGGATGCGATTTTACGAAGGTCTGGCAGGCAGGAATCTCCTCCGTTAAATGTCTTAATGAGCATGGGTATTTCTATTCAATAGGGCAGCGCTGCATGTTTGCCTGAGCTAAACGACGGGGTTATTTTGCTGACAGTAAGAAGAAGGTCGGAGTTTCGGGAAAAGGCTACGGAAAGGGGAACGCCATGAAGTGGTGGAAGCTCGCGGTAATCATGGTGATGGTCGTCGTGCTGGCCATTGGCTGTGGGAAAAAGGAACAACCGCAGGAACAGACCAAGCAGGTGAAGAAGGAACAGCGTGAGGATCACGGCGGCAGCAAGATGCAGCATGATCAGGAAAAGGATCAGGCCGCACCGGCTGGCGACGCTCCCGCGCCGGAAAAGGAGAAAGAAGTGGATCCGCGCGGCGGCAAGGACAAGGCGGATGCTATGGGCGACGCGCGTGAAAGCAAGGAATCGACACGCGACAAATCCCAGGATCGCGGCGCGAAATCAGGCGCGAAAGTAGTTTCGCTGGTGGGCCGTCCCAATGTTCAGGGCATCAAGGGTGCGGCTCCCTCTCGCAGCGGCGGTGACATCCAGGGCTTCATCGAGGGCAAGTTCGGCGAACTGGCGGAATGCTTCAACGCCAACAAACCGCGCGGCGAAAAGTTCGGCGGAACCATGGAACTGACCGTGACGGTTCGCTCCAACGGTAAAACCGCCGATATCAGCAAGGGCAAGACCAATTGGAGCGGCGACGGCAAACGCATCGAAGGCTGCGTCACCAGCGCCATCGGCAAGTGGGACTTCGGACGTGCGAAGACCGACTGCGCAGCGACCTTCAAGCTGAAATTCAATTAGTGGTCCAGGCGATTGGAGTTGTTCTGCTTGCCATTGGCTGGTATCAATGTGGCCGGCAGTTCGTGTGGTTGTGGCCCCATCGGTTTGCCCGGTGGGGTTCATTTTATTCATACGCGCCGAGTTCAACGAATCGGGGAAAAAGCACCAAGCCCGGATATTTCACGAGTATTCATGCTTTGTCAACTTAACCCTTGATATAGAATCGGCTTATAGGGTTTCCGGCTTTGAATCACATGACGACAGCTTGGTGTCGTTTTATGCAACCGCTGCCGGGCTTGAAGGATCTGGCAAACCTGTCCACAGGGTACGCGCCAAACGGACGGCGCGTACTTTGGGCTATGTCAGTGAACCACTTTCGTGTTTCTTTTGTAAAAGATCCGGGCAAGCGACATCTGCTGGTTGACGGCAGAAGGGTTGCCTGGTCGCTTGTTGGCAGCAGGGCGAACGTACATGATTCGAAACGGTTGAAACAAACCCCGTCGGTCTTCATCATTGATCTGCCGGAAAAACAGCCCAGACATCTTTTGCGAATGCCGCACACTGCCTCACAATGCGGTTTACACCTTCTTCCCATTCACCTTCACCATTTCCCCGTTGTACAGGTAGCGTTTCACTTTCCGGGTCGATGTTTTCTGGAACTCTTCGTCCATCAGGCGGAAGTGCCGGACGTGCTTGTACTCGGACAGTTCTTTCTGCGCCAGCTTGATTTCGCGTTTGATCAGGTCGTTGACATCGTCCTCTGTGGCTTTCTTGCCCAGCTTTTCGAAATGGAGGTCCAGCTGCTCGTAATCCGGGAAGATCAGCGCGCCAACTTCATCGCCATAACCTGAGGTCCGCGGAATACCCAGCACCACGCACTCCGCGATATACTCGCTGCGGTTCACCAGGTATTCGATCTCCTCGGGGAAAACGTTTTTCCCGCCACCGGTCACCAGAAGGTTTTTCTTCCGGCCGGTGATCTGCAGGTAGCCGTCGTCGTGGATGATCCCCAGGTCGCCGGTGTGGAACCAGCCGTCGGGTTCCAGCACCTCGTCGGTGGCTTCCTGGTTCTCGTAGTAGCCCATGAAGATGGTCGGGCCTTTCACCACCAGCTCCCCGATCCCGTTCTCGTCGGGCTGGTGTATCTTCGCTTGCAAGGTGGGGAAAGGCTGGCCGACACACTCGTGACGGATTCGTTTCGGTGGCGTCAGGTGGGTAATGGGGCTGGTCTCGGTGAGGCCGAAGCCCTGCAGCATGTGAATTCCCAGCCGGTTGAAGAACTGTGAGGTGGCCGGGTCCAACGGTCCTCCGCCGCTGATGAAATACACCACGCTGCCCAAACCCGCCTGCTCGCGCATACTCCGGAACAGCTTACGGCCCAGCTTGTTCTCGCCGGTCTCGCCCTTCGCCGCCAAACCATACAACGCGCTGAACAGCGTCTTCTTCACCGCCCCGGCTTTCTTGACCTTTCTGACAATGCCGGCGTGCATCTTTTCGTAGAGTAGCGGCACACCCAGCATGATGGTCACGTTGGTATTCTTGATATCCTCGAGCAGTTCATTGGATTTCAGGCTGCGGGCGTAGGTAATGGCCGCCCCGCAATAGAGCGGGAACAGGAACCCGGCGGTGCCCTCGAAGCTGTGGTGTACCGGCAGTACGGAGAGGAAGTTGTCTCCGGGGCCGAGGGGCAGCGCACGGTAGGCGTCGGCGATGTTCGTCCCCAGATTTCGTTGCGACAGCATCACGCCCTTGGCGTGGCCGGTGGTGCCGGAGGTGTACAGCAGCGCCGCGAGATCGTCGAGCTCGCGTTTCGGCAACGAGTGCTCCAGCTCGTCGCCCTTGTAGAGGACGGAGGCGAACGGGACCGCGTTCATGTGCAGCGGCTCATCGAAGCTGACGCAGCTTTCCAGCGTGGGGCAGGTTTCCACTTCGTCGAGTTGCTCGAGGAACTTTGCCTGGGCGAAGAGCAACCTGGTTTTTGAATCGGTGAGGATGTGACGCACCCCGGAGATGGGCAGCAGCTTGTCCACCGGCGTCGCCACCGCGCCGGAAGCCTGTACGCCCAGGTAGGCGATGGCCCATTCCGGGCTGTTGTCGCCCCAGACGGCTACCTTGTCGCCTTGTGCGATCCCCTGCTCGATCAGCCAGCGCGCCACCTGTTGCACCCGTTGCCAGAGCCGGGTGTAGGTGATCTCACGGTAGCCGTTGCCGGTCGACGCCCGCAGCGCCACCTGATCGCCGTACCATTCCGCCCCCTTCGCCGCCAACTCACTGATCGGGTACACGCCCTTATGGTCCCGATACACTGGATACGTTCCCGCCATATTCCTCGCCCCTCCCAGGTTGATGTAAAAATGAAGGGTACGAACAAACCCGGCGACTTCACAAGTTTTCGCCCGAATATTTCACCAAAAACCACTTCTTGACAATCGAAGGTCAGACTCAATGGAATCAAGTAGACCGTTGCAGCAGAAATCACGTGTTATAGAGACGTCGTATAGAGTGGTTCTTGCAAAGAAACGAACATACTAGGGTTCTTAAGTACTTGTTTATTATGGATTCACGGCTGTCCAAAACAACGGGACACCGCAAGCTTCACTTCGTTCCGGTTCCTGCCTTCGCAGGAATGAGAGACATCAGAATTCTGCAACAGCCTGTATACAGACTGTTGCACAATAGGAACCGATCTCATTCCAGCCTTCCAGACTGTATCACAATAAAAACCGCTCTCATTCCAGCGAAGGCTGGAATCCAGG
>CAZYOC010000136.1:0-11608 GCA_964648415.1 uncultured bacterium
TTGGCAGTCGTCAGTGATTCAAGATTCGGACGTGGCAAATCGGGCCATGCCCCCATCGCAAGACACAACCGGTGTCATTCCTGCGAAAGCAGGAATCCAGAAAGGTGCAATCGCCGTCATTCTTGCCGGGCAGCACACAAACTCACTTGCATGGCCCGATTTGCTGAGTCGCATCTGCCGGGTAACAACAGATGTCGGCCATGTACGTTGGGCTTGGAGATCTCGAGGATGTTGTAAAGCAAGTCGGGGAGAAGCTGGGTCAGCTTGATCTTTGCCAGTGGCGAGACGTTTCCCGACTTGCTCTCACAGAGGTCCACAGATGTACCGGCATCATACATAGCTGGCAGTCGTCAGTGATTCAAGATTCGGACGTGGCAAATCGGGCCATGCCCCCCAGACTGTATCAAAATGTCCAATGGATCTCATTCCCGCCTTCGCGGGAATGAGAGTGGGTTCTATTATGCGACAGTCTGGTAGGCAGGAATCCAGTCATATTTATAAACTACAAGATGTTAGCAATGGAACCCATACGCTGAATCCTATTCTGGTGCTGAATTGCTAACGTGTTATAATCTTGCACCTTGCCTGGATTCCAGCCTTCGCTGGAATGAGAGCAGATGCTATTCTGCGACAGTCTGCTTCGCGGGAATGAGAGTGGGTTTGATTCTGCGACGGTCTTCCGCGCGGGGATCTCCTCGAATAAGAATTCAAGAATCAGGATATCAACAAGAACAAGGCGCATCGTTCAAACGCACCATACAACAACCACAACCGCATCGTGATAAAGATCCGCAAGAAGAAAAAACACAAGACCAGCACGAAAGTGCGTATCCGGCAAACCGTGCAGCTCGTGCTGTTCGGTTTCTTCCTGTTGACGGTCCTCCAGGCGACTTACCCGTTCAATCCCTGGCTGCCGCCGGAACTGTTCCTCTGGATGGATCCCCTCGCCGGAATTACCACCATGCTGGCCGCTCGGACCTTCCTGCCCTGGTTCCTGCTGGGGGGCGCGGTGCTGCTGCTGACCGTGGTGCTGGGACGCAGCTTCTGCGGCTGGGTCTGCCCGCTGGGAACCATGGTGGACATGGCCGACCGGCTGTGGGCGCCGAAAAACCAGGGCCGCATTAAACGTAAAACCCTGCGACCCTTGAAGACCTGGCTGCTGGTGTTCTTCCTGCTGGGCGCGCTGGCGGGCGTACAATTTGTCTGGATCTTCGACCCCATCCCGCTCACCTGGCGGACCTTCGGCGCGTTCATCTTCCCTGGCCTGACCATGCTGCTCAACGGCAGCTTCGACCTGCTGCTGAAATGGGGCGCCGACTGGGATTGGCTCTACGAGAGCTACGACTGGGTGTCGTTCAATGTCGTGCCGCTGGATACGCATGTCGTGACCGGCTGGATTGTGGTCGCGGTGATGTTTGCCACGATCCTCGGGCTGTCGGCCATCTCACGCCGGTTCTGGTGCCGCCGTCTCTGCCCGCTGGGCGCGCTATTGGGGCTGGCCGGCAAGTTCAGCCTCCTGCAACGGGTGGTCGTGGAAGACACCTGCACCGAGTGCGGGCTGTGCAGCAAGCGGTGCAAGATGGGCGCGATTGAGGACGATTTCACGACCACGGAAAAAGCCGAGTGTATCCTGTGTCTCAACTGCGCCGACGATTGCAAGAAGGGCAAGACCATCTACACCTTCCGCAAGCCGACGAATCAGGTAAGCACCCCGGACCTGGGCCGACGGAGCGCGATTGGCACGGTGGCCGGCGGGGTGGGCGCGGGCGTGGCGGTGCATTTTCTCGACCCCACCGAAACCCGCAGCCAGTGGCTGATCCGTCCCCCGGGCGCACAGGAGGAACCGGAGTTTCTGGACCGCTGTATCCGTTGCAACGAGTGCGTACGCATCTGCTCGATGACCGGCCAGTGTTTGCAGCCGTTGCATTTTGAAGAAGGCGTGCAGGCGTTCTGGACCCCGGTGGCCGACTTCTCCAACGGCTACTGCGAGTACAGCTGCAACCTGTGCGGCCAGATCTGCCCGACCGAAGCGATTCTGCCCCTGCCGCTGGAGGTGAAAAAGACCACCAAGATGGGCGTGGCGGAAATCTACCAGGACCTGTGCATCCCTTACAAGGACAAGATCAACTGCATCGTCTGCGAAGAACACTGCCCCACCGCGCCAAAGGCGATTGAGTTCCGTGAAAAGGTGCGGCCGATTGAGGAGGGCGATGGTGCGGTGGACAGGGCGGCTGGTTCAGGGCTAACGGAGCCGGCGACGCAGACAGCTCAGGCCGACGCTTCCAGCGATGGGGTGGCCCGGGGCGATGGTGAGGCTCAGCGTGATGGGGTGACCCGGGAGCTGGCTCCCGGGTCTCAGGATCCGTACGGGTCGAGCGATTCTGAAGGCTACGGTGGTGGGTCCGATCCTTACGCCTCATCCGGCGGAAGCGGAAGTGATCCCTACAGTGGTGGCGGCGACTCTGCCAGTTCGGGCGGTGACCCGGATGGCGGAGGCAGTGATCCGTATGGGGCTGGCGGCGGGAGTGATCCTTACGGCAACTACGAGAACTCGGTCGCCAACCGGACCTACCTGGAGCCGTTTGTGCGCACGGGGCGGTGCATCGGCTGCGGCATTTGCGAGGAGAAGTGCCCGGTGGAGGGGCACAAGGCGATCCGGGTGGTGCGGCGCCTGGAAGAACGCGGTGAAAAGAAGGGCGAGTTCCTCCACGACGAGCTGTAAGCGATGTAGCCCGGTCATGTTTGGCCGGGAAGGCTCGTATCTCACGCAAAGCTCGCGAAGGAAAATGGGACTGCTTCCTTTTTCACATTGAATTGCAGAGCGTTGATGGAAGGTTATCGAACACACAGTATTCGATGAAAAAAGAATCATTGGAGAATGAAAAAGGAAGCTGTACCAATTTTCCGGTTTAGAAGTGTTGCGAGGAAAGTAAGGCTTTGGGAAAGGGTACAGTTACCTTTTTGGAACTATTTTATGTCGCATACAGTATTTCGTAGCGGTTGCGGAGCGGCCGGCGGTGTGGTGGGAGGCGGGTGTGTCCGAGTGGGAGATTGACGGGGCCGCGTGGGCGTCGGGCACATATTTTCTGCGTGTCACCGCCAACGGGCAGCAGCGTGTTCTGCGGCTGCTGTTGTTGAAATAAGGAAAATATAGCCATTCCCATTATTAATCCGTCATACGCTCATAAGCTATTTGTTCCATCCTGCTGGGGTGAAAATACTTTGACTCAGTCTTCCCACAGGGACTACACCGACACTCTAGACTGCTGCCTCTCTGCCAAGGAAGATGACGGAATAAATTCGAGAATGACTATATCAAATCTGTTTGTAACCGAAGGGAAGCTGTTGCATACCAGGTATTCCACCTTGGCGGCGATTGAAACTCACTATGGAAAAAGTACGTTCGCCCATCTTGGTGTCGTGACGGCAGGTGGTCCGGCAGCTTGCCTTTCGGGGTTTTAGAAATGCTACTGTGAACCGCCTGTAAGAAGATGCCCTCCTAATGTTGTTGCTGATGCTGTACAGCCTTGCAGGATCCTCGCACTGGAGGCCTTTTCCGAGACGATGCGTTTGTCCACCAGGTCGCGCAGATCCCGCTGCAAAGTACGCCGGGTGACGTCCGGGAAGAGGGCCTCGTAGTCCTGGATGGTTCAGGCTGCCGTGCTCGATGATGTAGTCCAGCGACGCCGCCTGGCGAGGGTTCAGGTTGTGGCGACGGACCAGCGAGTCCCGTTGGATCGCCTGCGCGCCGCGGTGACGGACTTCGGTGAGTTGAGTGGTCAGGCCGTCCACGAAATACTCCAGCCAGCCGGTCAGGTCCATGTCCTGCTCACGCACCTCCTGCAACGCCCGTTAGAACGCCGGCCGGTCGCGGTCGTAAAACTCGCTTAACGTGAACAGCCGCTTGAAGTCATAGCCCGCGGTGTACAGGGCGAGCGTGGACAGCGCGGAGCGCAAGATGCCTGTGACATGTTTTCGAGAATTGTGTCACAGCTCCGTGTCAAAGCTCGGGAATATCAACAGGTTGTGTCTGTCAGGTCTCCGCAAACGGCGCTAACCCGGTTATTTCACGAGTATTTATGTTTCGTCAATTTAACCCTTGTTATAGAATCGGGTTATAGGGTTTTCGGCTTTGAATTATATGATGACAGTTTGTTGCCGTTTTATGCAACCCGCTGCCGGGGTTGAAGGATCTGGTACCAGTTCCCAAGGTGCGCGCCAAACGGACGGCGCGTACCTTGGGCTATGGCAGAGAACCACTGCCGTGGTTCCTTCGTGAAATATCCGCGCTAAGGATCTGACAGGACTGTTTGGTCCCCGGCCAGGCATGGCCGGGCTACCTCAAAGGCGATTTCCACATTACACCTCTGACCGACGTGGGCGCCGGTCCCACACCTGCGGCTCTCCTCGCTCACCCCCCTGCGAGGCAGAATACGCGCTTGACTTTGCCCGGAAGTTAGGTTTACTTAACAAGAGGGTGCACCGTCTTACACGGCGGATGGCCCGGGTGTCGATCAGGAGGATCCTGCCGCACCCGGATTCACCCGGAAGCATCCTGATTGCCCGGGGTTCGTTCACGTGGCAATCCGGCGGCGCGCTACGCAACACCACCATTTCACCAACGAAAGGCACTGTCATGAAGCACGTGCAAACTGTGATGTTGACAGCCGTCAGCGTGATCCTCTTTGGATTCGCCGGACAGACGGTTGCCGCGGTCCACGATGTGGCGATTGAGAATTTCGCGTTTTCCCCGGAGGAGCTAACCGTTGAGGTAGGCGATACCGTCCGGTTCACCAACAACGATGCGGCGACGCACACCGCCACCGACGACGAGGGCTCGTTTGACACCGGCAACCTGTCCAACGGCGAGTCGGCCATGATCAGCTTCCCCAACGAGGGGACGTTCTCGTATTTCTGTGAGATCCACCCGAGCATGACCGGCTCGATCACCGTGACCGCCAGCTCCGTGGATGACGTCCGCAACGCGACGCCCACCACGGCGGTGCTGCATAGTGCGTACCCGAACCCGTTCAATGGGAGCGCGACCATCCAGTTCACCACGCCGCGCGACGGGTTCGCGTCGCTGAGCGTGTTCGATGTACTGGGCCGTGAGGTGGCGACGTTGACCCAGGGCGTGCTCGCCGCAGGCCGGCATGAAGTGAGTTTCCGTCCCAGCGGGCTCGCCGCAGGCAAGTATTTCTACCGGCTGAACGCGGGCGACGCGCAGGTGAGCGGGTCGATGCTGTATGTGAAGTAAGGTGGAAACGATAGCACTGTAGACGTCGCATCCCCCGCAGACGTCACGAGAACCGCGTCATGTCATGAAAGCATAGCGCGGTTTTGTTGCCTATGGCGGCATGGCCCGATTCGCTGCAGATGTCGTGTCAGATCCTGAAGCGCGTCTGTTTGCGCTGGAGATCTGACACTGAGGTTTGTAGCTATGGTGGCATGGCCCGATTTGCCGTGCGCTGATCTTGGTAGACGTTGTGTCGTATGCAATGGACGAAGCGTTCCAACCCATCGCAAACGGAGACGGGCAAGTCGGGTGCAGTGGGACCGAGGAGATACAGATTCGACCCGCTGTCAGGTCTCCGCAAACGACGCTAAGGACCTGACAGAACGACGGGAGGACGGGTGCAGTGGGGCCGAGGAGACACAGATTCGACCCGCTGTCAGGTCTCCGCAAACGACGCTAAGGACCTGACAGAACGGTAACGTCAAACCGCTCCGAAGCGAACAGCAAACCGGGCCGGGCCGCCTCCAGGGGAACGACGTCAGCTTCATCCCCGTCCCGGCATGGCCGGGCTACATCCGGCGCCATCCACAGGCCGCCCGGGCGAGCCCTCACGGTCATGTTCGCTCTCCTCGCTATTATTCCACGGCTTCTGCATGTACTTTACATTGATAACACATCGAAACCGGGGGGTGGAAACGAGGCGCATGGTGCTGAACAAAGCGTTGTTGGAGGTCTTCCCGCTGACTCCGTTGCTGGAGCCGGACTTTTTCCGGTTCCACAAGAACTTTCCCGACGGGGAGCGGTGTTATTGCACGGCCTGGTATGTGGAGGTCCGGGCGGAGTGGCGGGAGCGCAACGACCGGGAAAACCGTCGCCATCGCCAGGCGCTGTTCGACAATGGCGTGTATGACGGCTACCTGTTGTATTACGACGAGGACCCCATCGGCTGGTGCCAGGTGGTGAGGCGCGATGACATCCCCAAGATCATGACGGAGTTTCAGCGTCTGCCGGAACCGGACACCTGGGGCGTCTCTTGCCTGCGTATCCTGCCGGAATACCGTCGCCGCGGCCTGGCGCGCTTACTCCTGAAGGCGGTGTTGGCGGATTTGAAGGATAACGGCGTCACTTCAGTGGAAGCCTATCCCAGCACCATCACCGGCGCCACGGAAGAATCGATGTGGACCGGCCCGGACAACTTGTACCGTGAACTGGGCTTTGAGCCGGTGTTCGAGAGCAAGACGCGTACGGTGTGGAATCTGATATTATAGCTCCTGTGGCATCCGAGCGAAATTGACTGTCTCACAATCCGCAACGAGTGTCATTCCTGCGGAAGCAGGAATCCAGATAAGTTGATATACTACGGTATTATAGCTGTAAAAACCGCGTACCGAACACTACGCTGGGATGAGTGTTTTTGCCAATGTGATACAGCTTGAAAACGCGAATCTCGTTTCTTCAGCAACCCTCTCCCAACGCCCAGCCCGCGTGTTGCTGGTACGCCCCCATCCGCCTCCCGTGTTTGAGTTGAGCGAGACCGTGCAAACGTGTATCTTCCCACGACAGAGTGACGTGTACGGAGACCACCATGATTACTGAAAAAGAAGCCCGTGAGCAATGGGAATCCCTGGTCGAAAAGATCGAGGCGCTTCGGGGGTATCTTTGACATAGACGTTCACCGCATGAAGGCGGACGAGCTGGAGAAAAAGTCCACCGCGCCGGATTTCTGGGATGACCAGGAAAAGGCGCAACAAGTGTTGAAAGCCGCCAGCCGTCACCGCCAGCTTGTGGAGACCTACGACGAACTCAGGCAGGAAATCGACGATTACGAAGTCTACCTGGAGTTGATGGAAGAAGACGAGGAATCGGCCAACGAGGCGGAAGAGGCCCTGCATGACCTTCAGGACCGTGTCAAAGACCTGGAGCTGAAGACCATGCTGTCGGGCAAGAACGACGCCAAGCCGTGCATCCTGACCATCAATCCCGGCGCGGGCGGCACGGAATCGCAGGACTGGGCGCAGATGCTGATGCGGATGTATGTGCGCTACCTGGAGCGTCGCGGCTACGATTTCGACGTGATCGACTTGCAGCCCGGCGAAGAGGCGGGGATCAAACACGCCGCCATCGAGATCGAGGGCGACCATCCCTTCGGCTACTTGCACGCCGAGACGGGAGTCCACCGGCTGGTGCGGATCAGCCCGTTTGACGCCAACTCACGGCGGCATACCTCCTTCGCCAGCGTGTTCGTATACCCGCGCGCCGATGAAGATGTGGAGATCGAAATCAACACGTCGGACCTGCGGATTGACACCTACCGGGCCTCCGGCGCGGGCGGGCAGCATGTCAACAAGACCGACAGCGCCGTACGGTTGACCCACTTGCCCACCGGCGTTGTAGCGTCCTGCCAGGCGGAACGGAGCCAGCATCGCAACAAGGAAAAGGCGATGAGCTTCCTCCGCGCCAAGCTCTACCAGAAGAGGCTGGAAGAAGAAGAGAAGAAAAAAGCCGAGCTGGAGGGGTCGAAAACCGAGATCGGCTGGGGGAACCAGATCCGCAGTTACGTGTTCCACCCCTACCAGATGGTGAAAGACCTGCGGACGGGTGTGGAGACCTCCAACGTGGACCAGGTGATGGACGGAGATCTTCACCGTTTCATCACCTCATTCCTGATCGGGATGAAACGGGAGAAACACCCAGACCAGGCGTAGAGACAAGAGACGGGAACGTTAGACCATAGCCCCCGCAACGGCTCTGCGGGAGTAAGGACGAGAGACCATGAACGTGCCGACCGCACCGAAGCATGTGCAGGAGCTGGCGCCTTACCAGCCCGGGAAATCCATCGAAGAGATGCGCCGCCAGTTGGGGTTGGAGAAGATCATCAAGCTGGCCAGCAACGAGAATCCGGCCGGGCCGTCGCCGCGGGCCATGCAGCGCATCAAGGAAGCCATCAGCACGTTGCATATCTATCCCAACGCCGGGATCGACCTGCGGGCCGCCCTGGCGAAGAAGCACGGGATCAGCATCAACCATATCGCGGCGGGCTCGGGCAGCGAATCCATCCTGGCCGCCGCCATGCGGGCCTACCTGCAGCCCGGCGACGAAGTCCTCACCGCGGAAGGCACCTTCATCGGGTTTTATGTCCTCGCCAACGCGCAGAACCTGAAGCTGAAAACCGTCCCGCTGAAGAACTACACCTACGACCTGGACGCCATCCTCGGGGCCATCACCAGGAAGACCAAACTGATCTATATCGCCAATCCGAACAACCCCACCGGCGTCGCTTTCAATATGCTGCAATTCGAGCAGTTCCTGAATAAACTACCCGAAGGTCCGATTTTAGTGATGGACGAGGCGTATTTCGAATACGCCCGCGACTGGATCGAGTATCCTGACAGCCTGGACTACCGTCACGACCAGATTCTGACGTTGCGGACCTTCTCCAAGGCCTACGGTCTCGCCGGGGTGCGGATCGGGTACGGCATCGCCCACGACAGCATCATTTCCAATATCCTGAAGGTCAAGCTCCCCTTCGAGCCCACCAGCCTGGCGCAGGCGGCAGGGTTGGGGGCGCTGGAAGACCGTGACTTCCTCACCTCCACGATTCGCTGCTGGCGTGACGGACACCGCCGGCTGGTCAGCGAATTGCGGAGGCTGGGCTTCGAGATCCCGATCAGTGTAGCCAACTTCATCCTCGTCCCGATGGGCAGCGATGAAAAGGCGCAGTGGTTGAGCGACGAGCTGCTGAAACGGGGCGTAATCGCCCGGCCCATGGTCCCGTTCCGTCTGCCCGATTGCGTCCGGATCACCATCGGCAGCCGTGACGAAACCACGTTCCTGATTCAGGCGCTGCGGGATATCTTCGGGAAATAGGCGACTCTTGCTTCGTCATTCCTTGTTACTACGGTCGGTGTGAGAGGAGGTTTTTCGCCCTGTGCGCCCGCCCACGCTGGTCTTCTGCGCCGGCATTGCGGAGGGCGTTTCGGGTCATGCGCCCCAACTGTGCTCATATCATGGCTTGTTCAGGTGACAAACCACTGCTCGTGAAATATCCGGGCTGAACATAGTTCCATAACATGCACATCCCGGCCAGGCATGGACGGGCTACGTGAGGAACACCATGCGAACTTCCCGACCACACGCCCGGCTGCTGATCGGCCTGCTCGCGCTGCTGACCACAACCGCCCACGCACAGGGTGACCCCATGATCATTCATTCTCCGAAACGCACCCA
The DNA here is from genome assembly GCA_964648415.1 of uncultured bacterium. Lineage (GTDB taxonomy): Bacteria > Electryoneota > Electryoneia > Electryoneales > Electryoneaceae. The sequence goes on from CAZYOC010000136.1 coordinate 9,464, forward strand.
CACGATCACGTTCGTGCTGGAAGACGGTGCCCTGCTGTACCGGGTGGACCGCGGCGACACGCCCATCGTGCTGCCCTCGCAGCTGGGGCTGAAGCTGGACGGCGCGGACCTCACTTCCAGCCTCACCGTCACCGACAGCTTTGTGGAAAAGGTCGAGGAGACCTGGACCCAACCCTGGGGGGAAACCGCCCATGTCGAGAACAACTACACCGCGCTGCATGTGGAGCTGCGGCACACCTCCGGCTGGCGGATGAACCTGCATTTCCGCGCCTATGACGACGGCGTGGCGTTCCGGTATGAGCTCCCCGAACAGGAGCGGCCCGGCGAAATCCACATCCTCGACGAGATCACTGAATTCCGGCTCGCCGGCGACCACCGCGCCTGGTGGATTCCCGCCTACCAGTGGAACCGGTACGAGTACCTCTACGAGAACACGCCCATCAGCGAAGTGGATACGGTGCACACGCCCGTGACGATGGAGACTGCGGGCGACCTGTACCTCAGCATCCACGAGGCGGCGTTGACCGATTTTGCGAGCATGACCCTCGCCAATCGTGGCGATAACCTGCTGGCATGCGATCTTGTGCCCTGGTCCGACGGGATCAAGGTCCGCGGCGAGCTGCCCATCCGGTCGCCCTGGCGGACCATTCAAATCGCCGACACACCCGGCGGGCTCATCACATCGTACCTGATCCTCAACTGCAACGAGCCCGGCAGGATCGAGGACACGTCGTGGATCAAACCGGGCAAATACATCGGCATCTGGTGGGCGATGCACCTGGGAACCGCGACCTGGGGCGGCGGCGAAAAACACGGCGCCACCACTCAAAACACCAGGCGCTACATCGACTTTGCCGCGAAACACGGCTTCGACGGCGTTCTGGTGGAAGGCTGGAACCTGACTTGGGACGGCGACTGGATGGCCAACGCTGACACGTTCAGCTTCACCGAGCCCTATCCCGATTACGACCTGAAAGGAATGGCCGAATACGCCCGATCGAGAGGTGTTCGCCTGATCGCCCACAACGAGACCAGCGGCGGCATCCTCAACTACGAGAACCAGATGGAGGAGGCCTTCGCCCTGTATCGGGAGCTGGGCATGAACACGATCAAGTCCGGCTACGTGCAGCATGGCGCCGGGATCCGCCGCCTGGATCCCGAAACCGGCGAACTGCTGGGCAACGAGTGGCATCACGGTCAGTACATGGTGCGCCATTACCGGAAGGTGGTGGAGACGGCGGCGAAGCATCACATCATGCTGGATGTCCACGAGCCCATCAAGGCGACCGGCATCCGCCGCACCTGGCCGAACATGATGACGCGCGAGGGTGCGCGCGGGCAGGAGTTCAACGCCTGGGGGCCGGAAGGCGGCAACCCGCCCGGCCACGTCTGCATTCTGCCCTTCACCCGCCTGCTGGGCGGGCCGATGGACTACACGCCCGGCATTTTCGACTTGCTGTACGAAGAAGAGCGTCCGGAAAACCGAGTTAATTCCACGCTGATCAACCAGCTCGCGCTTTACGTGGTGCTCTACTCGCCGCTGCACATGGCGGCCGACCTGCCGGAGAATTACGAGGGCCATCCTTTCTTTCAGTTCATCGTGGATGTGCCCGTAGACTGGTCGGAGACGCTGGTGCTGAACGGCGAGATCGGGGAATATGTCACCTTCGCCCGGCGGGAGCGGGACACGAAGAACTGGTACATCGGCGGCGTGACCAACGAAGAGGCGCGGGATTTCAAGCTGGTGTTGGATTTCCTGGAACCGGGCCGGACATACCGTGCGACCCTTTACGCCGACGCACGCGATGCGGACTGGGTAACGAATCCATACGCTTACACGATCGAGACAATCACAGTGAAGCACGGCGACACCCTCCCCGTGCATTACGCGCCCGGCGGCGGGATCGCGATCCAGATCCTCGCGAAGTAGACGCAACAGAATCGTGCGGAAGTAGTATCTACGGATCAAGACGTATCAGGGCGTACTGCGAATGTCATTCCTGCGGAAGCAGGAACCGGAACGAAGTGTAGCTTGCGGTGTCCCGCAGTTCGGGACAGCCGAGAATCCAGAATAAACAGCGATTTAGAGGATTATAGGGCCTGTTGCACGAATTCTGATGTCTCTCATTCCAGCGAAGGCTGGAA
>CAZYOC010000137.1:0-11518 GCA_964648415.1 uncultured bacterium
AAAATCACAGGAATCAAGAATCACATTACAGCCGCTGTTGGATTCGACGGCGCCGCGGTAGTTCTGGTAGTTTTGCCACCTGTAATTGTTCGAGAAGTAGTTGTGTGATCCTGTGACCAGCGCATCCCAGAGGTTATACAAGACGGTTCCCAAGGCGGAGGATATGAGGCCCGAGTTGTCCAGAAAGATGTTTCTCGATACGATACAGGTATCGCCGATCGCCAGCCCGCCTCCGCGACGCTCTGCCACATTGTCGAAAAAGGTGTTGTTGGCGATGATGTTGTAAGTATTATGGTTTGAATAGCCGTACGCAAACTGGATGAGGCCACCACCCTCATATCGGGATCCGTTCCTGGAAAACAAGTTATTAAGGATGAATGCACTATCAGGTACACAAAGAGTCATACCGCCGCCCCAATCGAGAGCATGATTGTTGATCACTTGATTGTTATGAAAGTGGATATAGGTTCCATGATAGACAAGCAAGGCTCCAGCATCCGCGCCAGCGCTGCTGTTCAAAAAGATATTATTAGATATAGTCGAACTACTATTCCAAAAACGTGCTGATCCACTAGATCCATTTATTGTGTCCATCGATGTGTTATTTATAAATATATTATTTATGACTTCATATATGCCCTCGCAAAAATTAACGCCACCGACAGCATTTAGAGACATATTATTAGTAATAATATTACATTCTATAGCGCCATTTGAATATTCAAATTTGCCGGCACCTCTATAACTGGCTAAATTATCTCTTATTATATTGTGATCAAATCTAAAATCACTGACATAACTAATTAGGAATCCACCGGTAGTATAAGGAGATAACATTTCACCGTCACAAAGAGTCAGTCCCGAAATGCGCACTTCACCAACAGGCATATTCTCGACCGTTAGTGGTCTGATGCCCTCACCACCATGAATCGAGGTCAAGAGAATATCCAGTGTGTCATTTGTGAGGATGTAATTGCTCGCCAGCGTTAAATGATGTTCGTTTATCAGAACAGGGCCTTCGTATTGGCCTCTTCCTATCAGCACTGTGTCGCCCGGACTGGATTGATTGATCGCATTCTGTATGGTGTTGTAGTCCCCCGGAACACGTAGAATTGAAGACAGGCTATTATTCGTTATCAGTAATGCAAAAAACACAACTTTGAGTAAAAGGTGTGTAGATCGACACATGATTCCTCCATAGAAAAAGCGCCAGATGACCTGCCACCACAGCAGGTCATCTGGTGGGAATGGGAAACCCGGACTTTTCTCAATTGTTCGGGTCCTGGAACTTGAAATAAGCCTCCCCCGTCAAAATGGCTTCCTGGCCGGGTTCTACGAGTGCATGGTGGACTACGTTGCGGATGGCGGTTCCCGTGTCCCAGGGCACATCATCAATGTCGGCTTCTTGCGAGACATCATATGCTCGCACAGTATGAACAGCGTCGAAGTCGGGTCCAATGACCTGGACACGCGTAAATGCTTCTACCGCGTCCTGATCACCCGACAAGCCGTACGTGTCGATTAAACTCAAACAATCTGTACCGCTGTTGGACATGGTCGGGTTGTCGGTGACGCTTTCACCACGTTCGAGGTAGGCCGTGAACGAGTACCAGGCGAAAGACGAGGTGGACAGGAGCATACCGGCCAGTACGACCAGCGTGACGATGAGAAGTGATCGCTTCATGGCGACCTCCTTGAATTGGGATTGATGCCCCGGCATCTCCGGGGTGGTTGAACGGTAACATTGAGTAAGCTAATTTTTTTTTTTGCACTTCGAGTCAAGACTAAAAGGTAAAATAATGAAGAAATCCGGCCAGCGCATCTCCCCGCATACAAATAAGCTAAAATCGCAACGAACTGAGATGCCTACTCCCCTTATCGCAAGACTTTCCGGCCTTCTACCACCCATGTTTCTTCATGATGGAACTCAGGGTGTCTTCCATGCGTTTTTCGGTCAGGTTGCGGGCGGTGGATTTGGCCTCGCTCAGGCGTTCGATGAGCACATTCATGTCCGGCGGTTTCTCCAGGAACTCCATGGCGCCGGATTTCATGGCCTCCACGCTCTTGTCCAGGGTGCCGTGGCCGGTCAGCAGGATCACCTGCAGGTCGGGGTTGAGCCGCAGCATGCGTTTCAGCGTGTCGATGCCGTCCATGCCGGGCATCTGCAGATCCAGCACCACGGCGTCGAAGGTTTGTTCGTTCGCCAGCTCGAGGGCGTCGGGGCCGTTGTCCGCCACCTCCACCAGCATGCCGCGGGTCTCCAGCCGTTCTGCCAGGACTTCCGTGAACTCTTTCTCGTCGTCGACAAGCAACACTCGAATCGGGGTCATGTATGGGTCCTCCTCGTACAGTCGTGGTCGTTTCTACAATATACTACGGTTTCGGCAGGGAGAGAGGGAACAGGCAGCGGCGGGTTTCACTTTTTCCCGTCTCGATCTCTCTCTGCAGGGTGGCGCCGATGACATCCGCCAGCGGTGCGGCGCGGCCCAGCCAGTTGTCCTCGGGTTCGTCCTCCTTCGGTTTTGTGCTCACCGGGAAGGTGACCTCCACCGCTGGCAGGTCGCCGACCAGCAGCGTCCGGATCCACACTTCCGCTTCGTTGTCCGTGACCGCGAAGGCGTGCCGCAGCAGGTAGTACACCACCTGTTGCGTAAGGAAGGGCGATCCCTCCAGCTTCAGTTCGCCCTCTTGCCACTCCCGCAGCAGGGTGACACGGTTCAGGTCGGCGAACCGGTCGCAGATGCCCGCAAGGTTCTCCATCACCACGTTGAGGTCGAACTCCAGCACCGGCTCATCCACGCTGTGGGCGAACTTGTTCAGCCGGCGGATGATGTATACCCCGCGGCTGGTCTGGAACTGGATCTTCTCCTGCACTCGTTTTAACTGTTCCGGTTTGACGGGGAAGCCCTGTTCAGCGGCGGCGAGGTGGTCCTCCAGCAGCCCGGCCACCTGGTCGATGATGGAGATGACGTTGTTCATCTCATGGGAGATCGACGCGGTGATGCGGCCGAAGAACTCCAGATCGTCGCACGGAGTCTTTTCCCTGAGTTTTTCGCGGCTCACGTGTTTCCCCCCTCGGCCTTGCCCGCAAGCGCTCGTTGGATCGCCTGCATCAGTTGGTTGATGTTAAATGGTTTCATGAGGATCTCGAACACTCCGGGGATGTTTCTGGTAATGTCCTCCTGCTCGGTGCGGCCGTGGCCGGTGATAAGCAGAATCTTGGTCGCCGGGTAGCGTTTCCGGACGATTTCGATCACCTCCGGTCCGCTGAGGCCGGGCATTTTCAGGTCCGCCACGACCACATCGTAAGCAATATCCCTCATGCGCTCGAGCGCGTCGTGACCGCTGGTCACTGCATCGGCGCACATCCCGCGTATCTCCAGCCGTTCCACCAGCGTGGAGATCAGCTCGATTTCATCGTCAATCAATAGAACGCGACAGGTTGCCATGAGCTACTCCGAAGCCGGTTCATGTTTCAGAGGCAGCGTCACATGAAACGCCGTTCCCTCTCCCAACGTACTTTCCACATTGATGTCGCCGCTCAATTTCTGTACCAGCCCATAGGTAATGGATAGCCCCAGTCCCGTGCCGAAGTCGCCTTTTGTGGAGAAGAACGGTTCAAAGATGTGGCTCAGGTTTTCTTCCGATATCCCGACGCCGTTATCCTTTATGGTCACTCTCACCTTCTGGTGGTTCATCGGCTGGATGGCGAGGTTGATCTTGCCGCCGTTTTTCACCGCGGCGAAGGCGTTGTTCAGGATGTTGAGGAACACCTGCTGCAGCTGGCCCTTGTCGCTCTCGACGGGCGGCGTACCGGCGTCGTAATCACGATAGATCCGGATGTTGCGGTGAGTCGCTTCTTTCTCCAGGAAGCCCACCACTTCATTCAGCAGCACACCCAGCTCGATCAGCTCCCGCTTGGTCTGCATCTTTCGGGTGAAGCCCAGGAGGCGGTGGGTTACTCCACTGCACCGCTCCACCGACTTGATGATGGTATGCAGCGCCTTGAGGGATTTCTCCTTGTGCGGGAACTCGTCCGCCATACCGGCGTAGTCGATCAGCAGCCCGGCCTTTTCGTTGATGATGGCCAGCGGGTTGTTGATCTCGTGGGCCACACTCGCCGACAGCCGCCCGATGGTGGCCATCTTGTTGGTATATTCCACATTGAGCAGCAACTGAGTGCGGTGCTGGTCGGCCGCCCGGACCGTATGCACCATCTTGGTCACACTCCACAGCACCACGATCACGATCAACACGGTGGAGATAAAGAGAAACAGGATCAGGTCGGATTGCTGGCTGAGCCAGTTGGTGAACAGGTTGGGCCGCCGTTTCGTGATCATCAGGATGAACGGCGTGTTCTCGATGTAGCTGTACCCCAGGTAACCGGAGAGAGTCTGGTCGTTGACCTTTTCCACCACCTCCGCGGTGGGGGAGTACCCCGGAATGGGACAGGTGACCGGCTCGAGCAGTTTTCCATGGGAACGGGAGGGCGTTTGCAGGGTACCTTCCCGGTTGACAATGAAGATGTCGTCGGATTGCTCCATGTTGGGGATGAAGATCAGCCGGTTGAGCGACTCCATGTCCACCGTGGCGCGCAGGACATAGAAATCACGGTCGGTGGTTTCATTGCGTACGGAAATGACGAAATGGGGGAAGTGACGGTGTCCCATGAAGACGTCACTGACATGGAAGCCGCGCATGACCACTTCATGGAATGAGTTCTGGTCGGAATAGTCCACGCCCTTGAGGTCGTACGGGCCGACGTAGGCGACCTGGACGCCGTCGCTGCGGATCACCCCCAGGTCCACGTAGCCCCCGAAGGCGCTGCGCAGGTTCCGAAACGTGGTGGACAAGGCCGGTTCGCTGACCAGCTCTTCAAACGGGTGTTCCTTGACGGTGAACTTCAGTGCGGCGAGACGCTCTTCGATGACGAATTGCAGCGAACGGGAGATGTTGAACAGGTTGCGCGAGATGTCGTAACGCAGCTCGGTCTGCATGTTTTTGCGGAACATGAAATAGTTCACACCGGCCAGGATGAACAAGGGGACAAGAGCGACAAACAGAGTGAGGAGTACGGAGTACCACCAGAGCCGGCGGTAGCGTTTCAGGTCCTCGGTCTTGTCCGCCGACTTGAGGTAACGCCTCGGAAAGAACATCTGTTTGAAAAACTCCATCTGCATGGGCGATAGTCCCCCGTTGGGTTCTCCTACGATTCCCGCTTTGCCTGGTTGATCTTCTCCTGCGCTTCTTTCATCTTCTTCGCCAGAATATCAATATTCACCGGTTTCTGCAGGTATGCGAACGCGCCCAGGTCGAGGGCGATATCGCGTTCACGATCGCTGCCGTGGCCCGTGAGAATAATCACCTCGATCTCCGGGTGCGACTTCTTCACCCGCCGCAGCACTTCGATCCCGTCGATGCCCGGCATCTTCAGGTCGAGCACCATCACTTCCGGCTCTTCTCGCTCGATGAAGTCCAGCGCCTGCTCGCCGTCGTACACCACCGCCGACTCCAGGTTCCGCGTCAACAGCCGTTCGGACAGGGTATGCACGAACTCCTTTTCGTCATCCACCAACAGGACTCGTGAGGGGGCGGACAGTTCCGGCATGGGCATCAGCGAGGGCGGTGTGAAATGGGTGCCGGGACTGGAGCTGACGTCTTTGACACCTTCAACTCCGCGCGCGATTTCCGCAACCCGCTGCTTCTGGTGTTCCAGGCGATTAGTGTACTTGTCAAGGTAGACGTGCACCTTACCCTTTTCAGCCTTCACCGTAACCTCGAGTCCTTTTTCCGTCAACGCGATCTCCACCGCCGCGGCGAGGGCGAAGTCGGCCACCGCCTGCTTCGAGGCTTCCGTGCGCTTGAGCTCATCCACCGTCGCCGCCCGGCTGATGGACTCAATAGCGTCGGGAACCGTGGTGGATTGCATCGCCAGCAGGATGTCGTACATGCTTTCTTCGTAGGGATCGTTATGGCGGATGTAATGGGTCCATTCCCCCCGGGCGTTGTCTTCGCGGTGAATCAGTTCCAGGCCTTTTTCAACGGCAATGCCTTTTTCTTTTGCAGCGAGCTGCGCCCGGTAATCGTTGTTCGCGATCAGGCACACCTTCAAGACGTGGGAAATGGTCAAGGGGACCAGGTGCGCCGCGTAACCGTGCAGGATCAGATCGTCCTCCTGCAGCAGGTCGGCCAGGGCGGCGCGGAGGTAGGCGATGGCTCGTTCGCGCTCGTTCTTCAGCTTGCCGAAGAAGGAGGGATCCTTGTACAACGCGCGCCGGAGTTTCTCTTCCGGCAGGGGATAGGTCGACGCGGCTTTTGAGAAAAGCTCATCGTCGATCCGGCGGTAGCCCAGCTTTACAGCCACGCCCTCGGTTACATCCTCGCCGAAACAGAACGGTCCGCTGAAAACGGTTATCACGGCCATGGTATCACCTTCGTCTGAACAGCGGCTGAAAGAAGTCAGCCGGAACTTATCACGTTATGTATCCGCACGCTTGCGCGTGGGAATATCCTCGTTGACCTGCAATTCCACATCCGCGTGCCAGCCCGACTCGGGATCTTTGAACTTGGCCACCAGCAGCGGGCACGTTTTGTCTTTCACCTTGAGACAACTGCCTTTATGAATTGAATGTACTGCCTGGTTGATACTGAAATAGAAGTGATCCTCACCAATCTTTTCATACAGATGCGTCCGCTTCATCACGTCAATGACATGGTCATTGAGTCCCGTGAACGAGATGTCGTGGCCCGCCTCACGCAGCCGTGTGACCAGTTGCGAGAGGAGCACCTCACCGGAAGCATCCAGCTCGTTCATGCCGTTGCCCACGATCAGCACATGCCGCAAGTCGGGCATGGAGGCGACTTCCCGCAGGATCTCATCTTCCAGGTAATTTACATTGGCGAAGAACAGGGAATTGTTAAACCGTACCACGGACATGTGCTCACATTCTTCCAGGCCCCAGCGCTTGGCGTTACGGTAATGGCCGTCGGGTGTACGCGACAGCACCGCCATCTGCGGCTTCATATTGCGCAGCAGGTAGAGCGCCAGCGACAGAACCACACCGATCATGATACCCTTGTCCAGGTGCGGAGCGAAATAGAGCGTGAAGAGAAATGTTAACACGGAGATGACGCCGTCGTATTTCTGTGCTTTCCAGGCGTGAATGAACCCGGTGACATTGATCAGGCCGATCACGGCCATCATAATCACCGAGGCGAGCACCGCCTGGGGGAGATGATACAGGAGCGGTGTGAAGAACAGCAGGGTCAGGAGTACGACCAGGCTGCTGAAGGCGCTGGACAGCCCCGTGACCGCCCCGGCTTGCAGGTTCACCGCCGAACGTGAGAAGGAGCCGGAAACGGGATAGGATTGGGACAGGCAGCCGACCATGTTTCCAAGGCCCTGGCCGATCAGCTCCTGGTTGGGGTCGAGACGTTGCCCGGTGCGGGCGGCCATGGCCTTGGCGATGGAGATGGCCTCCATGAAGCCCAGCAATGAAATGATGATGGCCATGGGGAGCAGTTCGAGGAGAATGCCGAAATTCAGCTTTGGCATAGCAATCGTGGGCAGGCCGCTGGGGATGACGCCCACCACCGCCCCTCCTCCAACAAGGGTGATGGCCGCCGTGTCGACCGGCTTGTTGCGGACCTTGATCCACCAGTTGCCGCCGTCGACATCGTCAGAATCCCTTACCTGTTCGGGCGGCACATAAACCGCTCCGTCATACCCCTCAGGCAACCGGCAGAGGCGGAACTCGCGCAGATCCTCACGGTATTTGTGCGCCCGGTATTTCAGCCGCTCCAGAATCACGTCCATCTGCGCCTCTTCAGCGTGGAGCTGGATCGCCTCGACGGAGTGGCCGCCCTTCTTGTGCTCGACCTCCTTGATCTGCGCGCCCACGTCAATGCGGGCGTTCATCAACGAATCAATCTGCGCCAGAGTCTGATTGTACAGGTGCAGCTTTTCGTGCATCTCCGGAGCCTGGATTTGATTCAGATCCACCGTCCGGTTCTTTTCAAACCCCACAGCCCAGGAGATGACCGTGGTCAGCGCCACGGCGACCAGGACGTTGGGGATGCGCGGGTTGACACGTTTCAGGATATACATGGTGGAGAACGCCAGCACCGCGAGGCCGAACGTGGGCCAGTGGGTGTGATGAACGGCGGCGACCATCACGTTGTACACGGTTTCGTAATGATGCTCCGCCTTGTCCACGTCCACGCCGAACAGTTTGGAAAGCTGGGAGGTGGCGATGATGATGGCGGCGGCGTTGGTGAAGCCGTTAACCACCGGATGCGACAGGAAGTTGACCACCATGCCGAGCCGGAAGACGCCGAGCATGAACTGGAACAGCCCGACCAACAGTGACAGCAGGATGGCGTAAGCGATGAAGGAGGGGCTTCCCGCAGTCGCGAGGGGCGCCAGGGCGGTGGAGGTCATCAGGGAGACGACCGCGACCGGGCCGGTGGCGAGCTGATGACTGGACCCGAACATGGCCGCGATCAGGGGCGGCAGGAAGGCGGCGTAGAGGCCGTAATAGGCCGGCAGGTCCGCCAGTTGCGCGTAAGCCATGGATTGCGGCACCAGGACCAGCGCGACTGTCAGCCCGGAGATAAAGTCGGCTCGTAATCTCTCTGCGTTGTACCCCTTGAACCAGGCGAGGAAAGGCAGGAATCGGGTGAGCAGGAATAGAGAGTTCAAGCTTAGCCTCACAAGTTGTAACTGTCCCAAACACGTGAGCGTTCGCTAACTTCTCAGCATACAGGAAACTTAAGGGATGAAAGAGCGGATGCCAAGAGCTTGAGAGATATTTCACATGCCGGTTGACAGGTGGTGACGTCCACTTGCCTCGCAGAGACTGCTCAAGGAGAAGAAAAGGTGTTGGAACCAGAAAGTGAGGGTCTCCGTACAAAAGGCAGATTCCGGGGTGGTTTTTTTATGGGATCTGCTTGCGAGTTCACCACAACGACACTACATTCAAAGTTTGCGAGGTCTGCGATGAACAGATCACGTGTGAAGATCCTATACGCAACAATCGCAGCACTTTCCGCGCTGCTTCTCATGGTCAGCGGAGCCTTGCTCTGGGAGGTCATGAGGCCGGAAGAGGAGCCGCTGTCCTGGGAGGTCGCTGCAAATGGCGGCCTCAGCGAGCAGCCGGGAACGGTTCCGGCGGCGTACCTGCCGGGCCGGACAGGCGTTGAAGAGGGCGAAGTCACCAGCCCCTTTGTGCTGGTGGCGGATCGCCTGAAAGCGTCGGTCGTACACATCATGGTGGAAAAAGAGTCCAACGACCCGTTTGCCGCGCAGGGTCGTGACGACATGTACGATTTCTTCCGACGGTTCGGGTTCAAGCATCCGAACGTGCCGCAGGTGATGGGCAGCGGCAGCGGAGTGATCATTGACAAACGCGGGTACGTGCTGACCAACAACCATGTGATTGACGGCGCGCGCGAAGTGCAGGTGAAACTGTCCGACGGCAGCGAGCGCACCGCCAATATCGTGGGCAGCGATCCCGATACCGATCTGGCGTTGCTGGACATCGGCGACGTGGACAAGCAGCATGTGGCTCCGCTTGGCGATTCCGACGCCATGCGCATCGGCGATTGGGCCATCGCCATGGGGCATCCGCTCGGGCTGGAGTGGACCCTGTCGGTGGGCGTGATCAGCGCCAAGGGCCGCAAGGATCTTAAGATCCAGGGACGCGGGCCGCTGTTCCAGGATTTCATCCAGACCGACGCGTCGATTAACTACGGCAACTCGGGCGGGCCGCTGGTCAACATCAAGGGCGAGATCATCGGGATCAATACGGCCATCAACAGCGCCGGCAACGACATCGGTTTCGCGATCCCTTCGAACATGGTCAAAGGGGTCGTCAAGGAGCTGCTGGACAAGGGCTATGTCACCCGGGGCTATCTGGGCATGGTGCCGGCGGAGTTGAACCCGGACGTGAAGAGAACCCTCGGTCTGGACGATGAGATAGAGGGCGTATTCGTCCGGTTCGTCCAGGAGGGCACTCCCGCGGATAACGGCGGCCTGATGGCGGGCGATGTGATCCTCGAAGTCGAGGGCGCTGTGGTGAAAGAAGTCACCGATTTTCGTGTCCGGATCGCCAACCACAAGCCCGGGCAGGAACTGAGGCTGCGAGTGTTGCGGGAAGGCAAGGAAGAGGATCTCCAGTTCACCCTTGCTGACCGGGCGGAAGCGACCATGTAACGGTTCGCGACTGGTTCTTTCAAAGAAAATGATGCCATGCCCCGGTTCAGGCCGGGGTATGGGTGTTTTTGATAAGTAAAGAAGGTAAAGAAAGTGAAAAAAGTGAAAAAAGAATGGTGATCGTCAGTAGTTAGAAGAAACAGTGCTGTTGTTTGTTTATTATTATTCTTTTATCCTTGTCATCCTTAATATCCTAATCATCCTGTGAATGAATTCTTGAGCAACTGAATCGAGCGATCTCGAGAAAAAACAAGATGGTGCGCAACTTCCGAAGCTGCGAATCATCTATTCTATACAGTGAGCATGTTTCACCAACCACGGAGACGTACATCGTGCGTGCCGACCAATCGTTGGAAAAGTACCTTCAGGAAATTGGCGAAGTCGATTTGCTGACGACGAAAGAGGAGATTGATCTCGCTCGCCGCATTCGCAAGGGAGAACAGCTTGCCCTTGAAAAACTGACCAAGGCGAACCTCCGTTTCGTAGTAAGCGTCGCCAAGCAGTACCAGAACCAGGGCCTGTCGCTGGGCGATTTGATCAACGAGGGCAACCTCGGCCTGATCAAGGCGGCCAAGCGGTTTGACGAGACCCGTGGGTTCAAGTTTATCAGTTACGCGGTATGGTGGATCCGTCAGTCCATTTTGCAGGCCCTCGCCGAGCAGAGCCGTGTCGTACGGCTGCCGTTAAACCGTGTCGGCGCCCTCAACAAGATCGGCAAGGCCTACAGCAATCTCGAGCAGACCTACGAGCGCGAACCGAGCCCGGAAGAAATCGCTGACGCCTTGGACATGACCCCGTTCGAGGTGACCGACACGCTGAAAATGAGCGGCCGCCATCTGTCCATGGACGCTCCCTTCAACCAGGGCGAGGACAACCGCCTGCTGGACATCCTGCACAACGACCAGGAGCCTCAGCCGGACAACAGCCTGATGAGCGAGTCGCTGAAGAAGGAAGTGGACCGTGCGCTGGCGACGTTATCGCCCCGCGAGGCGGAAGTGATCCGGCTCTATTTCGGGCTGAACATCGCGCACCCGTTGACGCTCGAAGAAATCGGCGAGAAGTTCAGCCTGACACGTGAACGTGTACGCCAGATCAAGGAAAAGGCGATCCGCCGTCTACGCCACACCAGCCGCAGTAAGGCGCTGAGGACGTATCTCGGGTAGTATCGGGAAGGTTGGCAACGATTTGTTGAGCTCGGTGGGAGGTTTCTCATCGGGCTTTTTTACGTTTCGGCGTCGCAGGTCGTGTATATCGGATCTTCGAAACTCCATCGCTGGAAAAACGCATCGTAATGACTGCTTTAAC
>CAZYOC010000138.1:0-11511 GCA_964648415.1 uncultured bacterium
CGTGCAACAGGCCCTATAGGGTTTCTTGCAAGGAATCGGACATACAAAATTCTCTAAATCGCTGTTTATAGTGGTTCTTGCAAAGAATCGAACATACTAAAAGTACTTGTTTATTCTGGATTCCTGCTTTCGCAGGAATGACATCACGGGACATTTCATTCGAGAATTACTATATTCTGGATTCCTGCTTTCGCAGGAATGACATCATGGGACATTTCATTCGAGAATTACTATAAAGTAAACTATCACGCATATGTTTACGAAAAGGTAACTGTACCACTTTTTCAGAAAGTATCACTCACTTGTGTCGCTTTCTGTTGCAGCACGAAATAACTCTATGGCGTACATCTGTTGCAATACTCCAGAAAATTGGTACAGCTACCTTTTCCGCTGTTCTCTATCCGAATTTGTCACTGAAACCATTATGTTAACAGCTACAACCATCAGCGGAATTCCCACCCACGGAAAAGCGTAGCAGTCCCATTTTCTGCCAAATCACTATCAATACTTTGCTGCCTTCGATCCTTTCATCTGTTACTTTTTTCACTTTTTTCACTTTTTTCACTTTCTTTACTTTCTTTACTTCAAGAGAACCATCTTCTTCGCCAGTTGCACGCCATCTCCCTCCAGGCGTACGAAGTAGGTACCGGACGCCACAGGCATACCGTTGTCGCTCCGGCCCTGCCAGACCACCTGCCGACGTCCGCTCTGGACATGCCCGTCGACCAGCGTCGCCACCTTCCGGCCCAGCACATCGTACACGCTCAGCGTCATTTCCCCGGCGCGCGGGGCGGTAAAGCCGAGGGTCGTGCTCGGGTTGAACGGATTCGGGTACGCCCCTTCCAGCTCCCAGGCCAGCGGTTGCGGAGTCTCGCGTTCGCTCGTGCTGCTGAAGTACCCGTCGCAAATCCGCATGGCGTAGACGTCATCATAAAGCTCCAGTCCGCCGGAGCCGCGGTAATCGGTCCAGGCGGTCAGCACGCCTCCCTCGCCATCGGGTGTCGCTGTCAGCTCCGATTGCTGGAACAGGGCGTTGGTCAGGAAAACGCCGGTCTCCATGTAGTCCGGATCCGCGACCGTACCATCGGCCATGAGGTGGGTATACAACAAGTTGGTCGAATTGCTGTACTCATTCCAGAGGAGATAGATCCCGCCCGTTTCGTCGGATACAGCTTGAAACTGTATTCGTCCGCCATCCTCGATGATCTCCGCCAGCTCCAGCTCCACCCAATCCTCCGGTCCGAGCACCGGCTCGCCGAGCCAGGTGAACTGCTGGTAGTAGTGCTGCTCCCGATCTTGAATGACCACCCAGTATTCAGCGTCCCATTTGGGAACAAGGGAGAAGTCCCCAATAACCGACCACTCATCCTCGGAAACGGAAAGCGTGTCTTCCCAGACCAGTTCGCCCTCCATCGACACCGCCAGCATGTGCAGGGATTCATGTTCCTGTTCAATCTGATAAGCGCAGACCAGGTTGGAGCCGCTCTGGACAACCTCGACCTTTCTGATAAACTGTGCGTCGTCAAGTGTGAACGGTTCTTCCCAGACAGGAGTCCCGTCCAGCTCATACCTCATCACGTGAAGAACATCCCCCTCATGCGGGATATAGGCAACGCAGGCGAGAAGAAAGGTCTCGTCTTCCAGCAGAACGAGCTCAGCGGACTTGATATTAAACCCCCGGGTATGCTCGAGCAGTACCGGCTCCCCGTCGTTGAGAAGGGCGTTTCCCTGAGCATCCAGACGTTGGATATGGAGATCATACATGTAGTCATTCTCAGCGGACAGCCCCCTGAACAGGAACAGGGTGCTGCCATCCTCGAGCGGGTACATCGAGGACCTGCTATACTCAAACACATCCTGGAATGACGCGTTGGTAATGGTAATGGGCGATTCTCCCCACAGGCGATTGCCGGCGGGATCCACACGCTGCGCTTTGATATTCGTCAGATCCTGCTCATCCGTCGCATCGTAACAGAGGATCGCCCCACCCTGGCCGTCCGGGACGAGGGGGACCGAATACACATTATGCAAGCCGATGTCCTCCTGCTCCCAGTCTTCAGCCGGTGCGCTGACATTGACGCCCTGTTCTTCCCAGAGCGCAATCCCGGTTGCCGGGTCCAGACGCTGCAGGTAGATCCGCTTACCGTAATCTGCATGACGGTAATCCGTCCAGGCGACATAGGTTGAAATCCCGGAGCGGATGATATTGTTCTGCCGGGTATTTCCCTCGATCCCCCGGATAACCGCCGTCTCCTGGTCGTACAACGGCTCGCCGGACTCCGCGTCCAGCGCCTGGTGGAATACACCGCCGTTGTCGGGCCGGCTGTCGCGCCAGAACACATGGGGAGCGCCATCTACCCGGATTGGTTCCTGCGAGTTCTGACAGGCGGGAAGTCCCACATCAAGGATAGTCGGCGCCTGATCGGACCAGAGTGATGCGCCCTCGCTGTCAAGGTTTTCAACGACCAACTTGAAAGCATGGCCATCATCATGGGCGTAAAAGGAAACCAGAACGCCGTTCTCGCCGTTGGGAAGCAGATGCGGGGGACCATGCAGAAACAGGTCCGGCAATTCAAGCACCCGGCCATCTCCATCATCACCCCACTCGAACACCGGGCCGTTGTCGCCGAGTGTCACACGCTGCATGACCACAGCCGCATGATGAGGCTGATAGCAACGGGCTCCCAGGAAGAAGGCGTCCCCTTCCCCGGAGATCCCGGTCACATTCCGAATCTGTTCGTATTCTCCAAAGGGAACGACCTGGGCGTCATCCCATACAGCCGTCCCTGCGGAGGACACGTTTTGCAGATAACACGCCGCAAGAATGTCATCGCTCCAGGCGAACAGGCCGCCGCCGTTACCATCCGGCAGCGCCACCAGATCGCCTCGTGATTCGATTTCATCGACCAGAACTACCGGCTCGCCGTCGTTCCACAATGCTTCGCCGTTCATCGAGTACTTCTGGCCTTTCACCGCCTGATCCCACACTCGCCATATCACCAGCAAGGCGCCGTCGCTGTCCAGGGACAGGTCGAAACGGTCGACATAGCCCTGCTCGACAAGCAGGTACTCGTCCCACAGCAGATCCCCGTCGGGAGCGATGCGTTGCAGGTAGAAGGCGGCGTTATTGTGCTCGTACAGCCAGCCCACAACGACATCGCCGTTGGGACAGGCAAGCATGTTCTCGCTGAAGTAGTATACTCCGATACCGGGCGTACTTACCAGAACATCCCCGTCCCAGAGCGGTTGGCCTTCCTCATCCAGCCGCTGGAGCATGTAGTCGTACTGTGCGCGTTTGGGGTCGTCGTTGCGGTGATCCTGCCAGCCGATCACCCATTCGCCGTCGCCGGCGTACACCACAGATGGGTTCTGCTGGGCGAACTCGCCGCTGGAGACGATCACCGGTTCATTTCCCCACTGCGGGACATCGTTGGCGTCGTACTTCTGAGCGTAGATGGTTTGTGTTCCGGTGTGGGCGTCGGACCAGGCGACAACACAGGCGTCCTCGCCGTCGGTTGCGGCTCCCGTGTGCATCCAGTGGGTGTGATGCCCCTGCCGGACCATCACTCCGTTGTCCGGCTCCCAGACGTTAAAACGCGCTGCTCCGGTGTTCACCAGAACCAGCGCGCCCAGTAACGTCAACACAACTACTGACAGTCTGCTCTTCCCGTGCATGGTGGCCTCCGTGCGTGTGTATGTGCCTCGATTTGTTTACCTCGATACGATTCCCTTTAATTTAAGAATACACAGGAAATATCTCAATCGCAAGCCATAGAGCGGATTTATACATTTTTTTCGCTGCCCCCATCACTCCAGGAGACGCGCCGGGAAGGGATTATTTCACCAGAACGACCTTTTCGACCGCCTGCTTCTGTTGCGTCTTCAACCTCACGAGATACGTTCCCGACGCCACCGGCCGGCCCGAAGCATCACAGCCCCTCCAGGTGACAGTATGCCGTGCGGGATCCTGCATTCCCTCCGCCAGGCGCACCACCTCCCGTCCCAGCAGGTCATACACGACCAGCTCGATCTCCATCGTCTGCGGCAAGACGTACTGCAGGGTTGTGCTCGGGTTGAAGGGGTTCGGGTAGGCCGGCTCCAGGACGCACTCCCGCGGCAACACAAGATCGGTTTCGCTGGATTCGCCTTCGGGCGCATCCACATAAAACATGTTCCCCGCATCCAGCAGCCAGATCCGGTTGTCGGCGACCCCACACAGCAGATCGTCACGATAGGCCAAATCAATGTCATAGTGACTGGAATAGATCGGTTGATACCTGCCGAGCTGGTGGAACCAGCGTCCCGCTTCATACACCTTGAGCGCCCGCCCGTTATAGTCTTCTCTTAATGCTGCTCCGGCACTGATGAAGAAGAACGGTCCGGACTTGTGAACAATCGACGGCCAGTTGTTTCCTCCCAACGATATAGAATCAACATGTGTAATCTGACCAGGCGTTTCAAAGTCCCAAATGCTCATGAAAAAGCCATATGTATCGGGGAAACCGGGCGGGCTATCATGAAAGGTTTCCACCAGGCTAAACCCCTGGCTGTCCCACGCATGCCGGAAACCGCCCTGGAGCGAGTACAACGTGGAAGGATGCTCGGGATTCCAGTAGCTCATGACGCGGCTTGACCGGCCTTCTTCGGTCTCCTCATAGAGCAATAGACGCTCCTGCATGCCCTGCACACTGCGTACTTCGCCGACCTCGATGGCCGAATGTTCCGTGATCACGCCCTCCTCATCCTGCGTGTAGTACCTCAGCCAGCCTTCGTACTCATTGGCCGTGTTGTAACCGACCACCATCGCCCCGTTGCGCAGCCAATCCCATTTCACATACTCCCCTCCCACCTGTTCGGGAAACTCCCATTCGCCCCGGTCAATGGCATGAAAGGGCAGGTCGAACGAGTAGACATGGTAGTTCGTGGGGTTATGAGTAACGATCAGGTTGCAGCCCCATGCGGTCAGATCGTCGATGCGGCCCAGCGAATCCAGAACTACGCCCGTGTATTGCGGCGCATACGGATCCGTCACATTCCACGCCTCGATCTGCCCGGCGTCATTCGCCACGTATAGCGTGTGATTGATGAATGCGCCGTACTGGTAAGAATGCCCCTCCCGGCTTAGGCTGCCCACCAGCACCGGCTCCTCCGGGTCGCTGACATCGAAAGCTTGGATGGTCGGCGGCTGCTCGCTGGAGGTGAACACGGTGTTGCCGATGCGTGCCCAGTTCGCGCTGTCCACCGGGCCGGGAGTTTCCAGCGGGACCAGGCTGAGGGGGTTGTTGACATTATACGCGGGACGGTTGCCGTAATACAGCGTATCGCCTATCACGTGGATCTGGTCAAATGGCGGCGGGTCGGGAATGGAATCCAGCAGCTCCCAGTTCGCGAAGTCAGCGATGTCGTAGACCAGCAAACCCTGTTCATCGATGTGCCAGAACAGAATCGTGTTTCGCACCGTGATGCTGGTGGGCGTCTCCCAGATGGGCTGCTCATGGTAAAGGAGCTCCTCGTCTCCCAGGTCGCCATCGAGCTTCGTTATGAAGTCGGTTGTCAGTACGTACAACGTGGAATCCCACGCCGCAGCATCGAGGGGTTCAATAACAAAATCGCCATGGGCATATTCATAGCTGCGGATCAGGCTGGGCTCGACGGGGTCAGACAGGTCGTACAGGTCGAACGTATACGCCACCCAGTTCATGATTCCGGCACCTCCGTGGCCGGAGCAGTAGGCGTTGATCAGACGACCGCTTTCGATCTCGTTCCACAGGATCGAGAAATCGCTCGGCAGGTCCGAGGTGTAGCTCAGGATCTCGGGAGTGGCGGGGTCCGCGAGGTTGACAATCGCGGAATAGTCATCCGGGCGTTCCAGGTAGAAGAGCGTGTCGAGACGCGCCAGGGGCTGGGTATAATCCGCTCCCCAGAAGTTGACGATCCCGCGTCCGCCGTATAGCTCCATGAGTGTGTCGACCTGCACCATGTTGGCGGGATCGGAGACGTCGATGACGGCGTATCCGTGACCGCCTATGTCGGCCAGCAGGAAGGAATCGTTGAGCGCCGCAAGGCCGCAGATTCCGCCCGCCCAGTCGTTGCGGGCGAAGGAAGCGATGGACAGATTGAGGCTGTCCTGGGCGTAGCCGGGCAGCGCGAGCAGACAGAACAGCGTGACCGTCGTCAGGAGATGACGTGGCTGTGACATGGTTCCCCCCGATCAGATGATACAGTTCATTCCCTCCCCTTCATTGTTAAATTAGACTGTTCATCTCTACAGACGCAAACCGAAACCCGCTCAAATTCAGATCCGCCGCCTCTCGCTGCTACAGAATTGATCCACAAGATGACAGGATCTCAAGGGCGCAAGCTGAATCAGAAACGACAATGGAAGCAATGAACAAGGTGGTGAGGTGTGTGGCACTTTCCAACGTTGCAACTCGCTTTCCCTTTTCGCTTCTCCGTTCCGTCAACTTCACATCGCCATGAAATTATAAATATGCTGCGCCCTCGCTTGCGCCGCACGCCCTGCTTCCGTACTATACAATTGTATTATTGGCCACCACGTTCACACGCATCCCCACGTACGAACAACGGTGCTATGCCCAGGGGGGCGACATGAAAGCAACACGACTGGTTATTTGCCTGGCCGTACTCGGTGCGGTCCTCTTCCCCACCCTTTCGCACGGACAACTCCGTTCGTTTCAGGACTTTCTCTACGTCACTTACGAAGAGCAGACCATATTCAATGAAATCATCTGGTTCTGGTCGCCCGACCTCCTGGATGGCAAAGTCTACATCAACGACGAGTTCGGGTGCAAAGGATCTCCCCACTTTACCGATTCGGTTTTCACAACCGCCAACGAGCTATTGCAGGGCGGTGGGTACGACCCGATTTTCGATGTCGAACCGGTTGTAAACGCCCCTGATTGGCTCCCCCCTCAGAGCACCGCTACCCTGGAAGAGACCGCAGTAGCGTCAGGAACCTTTTACCTGGGCGATGAGGAAAACCTCCAGTTCCGTTGCACCGGCAATGTCAGCGGCTGGCTGATCGAGGGCTGGCCCCGCGCGACGCCGTACGATGAACAGAACGTGCAACTGGTCGAGATGGTGCAGTACGGCGAAGCAGACGCCCTCTTCTTCAGCGGTGCCATCGAACTCTCCGGCGACCGGATTCAGGACACCACCGTGATCGGAGCTCACGGCACCATCCGCATCGTCGACAACCTGATGTATGACGGCCTGGATATCACCTCCATCCCCGACCGTCTGCCCGATAGCCTGACTCATTACCTGGGCGTGGTCAGCAACAGCAGCATCGTCGTGGCGAATACCTGGGCCAACGGCCGCGGGAATGGCCTGAACCGGCATAACGGCATCCATGACTCGAGTCATGTGGTGATCACCGCCTCGCTTCGCGCTTTTCCATCTCAAGGTGGTTTTCGCGCTTATCAAGGCAGCTTTACTTTCGAAGACCAGAATGACACTTGGGATACCTACCGCTGGTGTGATCCCCTGGGACCCAATCCCAATGAGCCTGATGAACGCGGTTCGATCTACTTGTACGGCAGTCTGGCGATGTATCGACGTGGCTACGTCCATCGCAGCAACTGCGGCGGTACCGGGTACGCCAAGCAATACCATTACGATGACCGTCTCGCCAACCACCCTCTCGACCTGCTCCCGGAACCCGATTATGAACGCTTTTACCAGACTTGGGAAGACACTACTGTCGTTCTGGACAGGCCTTTTACGATCTACCGCGGCGAGCTGATCCTTGGTCCCGGCGCAACTGTCCAGTATGATCCCGTGGAGGGCCTCGAACAGTACTATTACGCCCCCTTCCAGGCCAATAGTCGTGGAAAACTGTTTATCCAGGGTACTCCGGACAATCCAGTCACCATCCAGATGCCGGAAAGCGACACCACATTTGCGCTCGTCCAGTATCATGATGCCGCCCATGTGGGAGGGCTTTATGCCGATTCGCTGGTCCACGACCTCGTCGTCGAAGGGCGGAACCTCAACATCGAACTGCCCCAACAAGCGCGAAATGTTCATGTTAGCGGTGAGGATGTAACACTTCAACTTCTGGATTACCAGCAAGACACCTCGATCGTCGATAGCCGATGGGAACAGATATCCGTGGACGCCAATGACCTGTCTCTGGGCTTGCCCGTCTGCCTCGACTCCTTTGATTTCGAGGCGGCTCAGGTAGCGCTTGGGCTCGATGAGGGGATGGACCTGCCGGATAGCGTGACAACCACCATGCGGCAGGGTGTTCTGACGGGAGATCTCTTCGCAAGTCCATACCCATATTCCAGAAGTATCGACCGGCTCGAACGGTGCGAAGTCCTTGGACGAATGGAGAGCCGATTTGAAGTCATTGATCATGCAACATTCGCCTGCTCAACCGGGCAGGCGTTGCTCCAGTCCCAACGAGCCCTCAGGCTGCGCAACAGCTTCTTCCAGGGCTATGACTCCCTCGTGGCCGGGCAGGATAGTGCGCTTGTTTTCGCAAGCTATTGCGGGTGGTTTGGCCTTGATGACGGTGAGCCGTATAACGGCTACGTCATTGTCGAAGGCCCTGTCCTGGAGGATGTAGACCCGCTCTTCGTCGAACCGGATAGCGGCGACTATCACCTGCAGCCCGGCAGCCCGTTGATCGACGCCGGCGACCCGGACTCGCCCCTCGATCCGGATGGGACCGTAACCGACATCGGAGCGTTCTATTACGACCAGCTCGACGCGCCGGAAGACACGGAATCCGGCGGCGATCTACCCGCCACGTTTGGCATCGCCGGGGTGTATCCCAACCCGTTCAACCCGACCGCCGAAATCCGGTTGCACTTGCCGCGGCGAGGGCAGGTGGAAGTGGAAGTGCTCAACGTCCTCGGACAACGAGTGGCGACGCTGCACGACGGCTCGCTGCAACCCGGGACTCATACCTTGACCCTGGATGGCCGCCGGTTGGCGTCGGGAACGTATTTTGTGAAGGCGAAGCTGGGGACGGATGTGGCGGTGAAGAGGGTGGTTCTATTGAAGTGAAAAACCTAAAGAAAGTGAAAAAAGAAACCAATTGTAGTTTGTAACAATGTGATGCTATAAATCAAACGGACAAGAGAGAAAATATTCGTTTTTATCTAGTTCCTGATTCAGAGCAAGGGAGGTTTGCCATGAAGCGCGCACTGTTTACTCTGATGTTGGCTGCGGTTGTCCTGAGTGTCGCATCACCGGCCCACGCGGGCCTGTTCCGGCGATTCAGCGACTATATGTACGTGTCGGACCAGGAAGAGACCGTATTCGACGAGATCGTCTGGTTCTGGACGCCTGACACTATCTACGGCGCGGCGCATTTCAACTCGCAGTTCGGCATTAAGTATTCGCCTCAGTTCCACGGCCCTATCTTCTGTTCCGCAGGCGACGCGTATCATGGCGCCGGTTACTACCCCTGGTTCGCCTACCCGCCGCAGTTCAACTTCCCAGAGATTGACTTCCCGGAGATGCTGGAGGGGCTACGCACTGCTGCGAATGTTCAGGGAACCTTTTTCCATAACCCCGACAGCGCCCTGCAATTCCGGTGCACGACGGACGAGGACGGCTGGGTCTGGTGGGCCTGGGACGCAGACCAGCCATGGGACAGCTCCGACGTCAGCGATCAAGGTGAGGTGGAATTCGGCGAACATGTCCTCTTCTTCGAGGGACCGTTGCAGGTCTTCGGCGAGAGCATCGAGGGCAACACGACCATCGGTACTGCGGGCGACATCCGCATCATGGACAATCTGCTCCTCCACCCGTACACCACAGAGAATCTCCCCGACAACATCGATTCCTACGTTCCCCACAACTTGGGGCTGGCGTCGGAAGGTCACATCTGGATCGCCAACACCGAGCCCAACGGCCGCGGGAACGGTCTCTATGCGGATGGCAACAACCACGACAGCGCCCATGTGGTCATCATGGCGGCCCTGCTGGCGCTCGATGAAAGCTTCATTTTGGAAGATCAGAACGACGTATGGGACGACTACATCTGGTGCGATCCGGAAGGCGAGCATCCGGGAGAATCGGACGAGCGCGGCACGATCTTTCTCTATGGCTCGCTCGCCCAAAAGCGTCGCAATTATGTTCACCGCTCCAATTGCAGCGGCACCGGCTACGCGAAGCAATATCGCTATGACGAGCGCTTCCAGACCGACTGGCCGCCTGAGTTTCCCGAAATTGACTGGGTTGAGGGCGGTAATGTACTCGAAGACGAAATCCTGGTCAACAATACAATCACCATCAACGGCGACAACGAGGAGCTGAAGATCTTCGGTTCGCTTTTCCTGGGGCCGGGAGCTCATGTGGTGATCGAAGACGGCGCGGCGGACATCCCCATGACCTTCTACGGTGCGGACCTGCACGTGGAGGCCACAAGCGATGATCCCGCCGTGATTGAAATCACCTCCCATGACAACGATCCTGTGCAGCCCTGGGAGTGCATCTGGGCCGATTCAGGTTATGGCTTCACCGCAGATACTCTGTGGGAATACCTCCATGTCATCGGCGACGAAGTCCGCTTACCCCTCGCCAACCGTGTCACCGGGCTGGAGGTGGACGCCAATGAGTTGATCCTGGAATCCTATCATTCCTGGCAGGGCGCCGACAACCCCATCGACATCGACCACGCGCGCCTCCACGCCGATCAGATTCATATGAGCGAAACCAACCAGGGCCGCTCCGAGAGGTTCCGCCGGCTCAGCTATTCCGAAGTCACCGGCCGCATCCATAGCCGCTTCAACCATATCTACAATTGTACGTTCGTGTTTGATGCAAACGAGCAATTCCAGAACATGGTGACCAATGAGGTCGTTGAGATGCTGAACGCGTGCTTTTGGGGCGAGAGTACCCTGATTGGAAGCGTCGGCCCGCTCACAATCGACTATTCTTCCTATTTCAATCTGGAGGATGAACCTTTTGTGGGGATGATCAATGAGGGCGTCCACATGCTGGCGGATACCGATCCCCGTTTCGTGAACCACGCTGGAGGCAATTACCACCTGCGTGAAGACAGCCCGTTGATTGACGCCGGCAGCCCCTGGCTGCCCAACGATCCCGACGGCACCCTTTCCGACATCGGCGCGTACTACTTCGATCAACTGGCGGCCCCGGAACTGGGTGACGCCTTCGACCAGCTCCCGGCGAGTTTCGGCATCGAAAGCGTGTTCCCGAACCCGTTCAACCCGACCACAGAGGTGCGATTGGCGTTGCCCGAGCCGGGCGAAGTGTGTATCGAGCTGGTGGATGTGCTGGGTCGACGGGTGGCGGTGCTGTACGAAGGTGCGTTCCCGGCGGGCCGTTACAGCTTTACTGTTGATGGTTCCCGGCTGGCGTCGGGTGTCTACTTCGTACGAGCAACAGCAGGCTCGAAAAACGCCGTCCGGAAGCTGACCCTGTTGAAGTGAAAAAAGTGAAAATAGAAACAGGTGTTAGACTCGGTTTATGCGTTTATGTGGTATGAGTAGCGAGTAGTATCAGGGCTTC
>CAZYOC010000139.1:0-11497 GCA_964648415.1 uncultured bacterium
ACACTACATCATGTTAGTTATGGAAACTGAACGTTGAATCCTATTCTGGTGCTGAATTGCTAACGTGTTATATTCTTGCACCTTGCCTGGATTCCAGCCTTCGCTGGAATGAGAGTGGGTTTGATTCTGCGACAGTCTGGAAAGCAGGAATCCAGGTAAGTTCACACACTACATCATGTTAGTTATGGAAACTGAACGTTGAATCCTATTCTGGTGCTGAATTGCTAACGTGTTATATTCTTGCACCTTGCCTGGATTCCCGCCTTCGCGGGAATGAGAGTGGTTTCTATTCCCCGGCAGTCTCCATTGCTGGAATGAGAGTGGTTGCTATTCCCCGGCAGTCTCCATTGCTGGAATGAGAGCGGTTGTTATTACGAAAGAGTCTGCGAAGCATGGCGCATCGGTAATTTCGCTCTATCGCGGACTCTTCTTGTATTTCGTTCTTTATGCAATAATAACAAATACTTATATACCCTAAACTAGGCAGAAAACCGGCTTGGTGATGTGACAAATATCACTGCGAGAAGACTCTTCCGGAAAACGGGTCAGCGGATCACGCTGAAAGGGAAATCAATGTCACGCACGTAGGTACGCGGGAACTGTGTTTCCGAGCGGTACTGGCGGGTGAGCTCGGGGACGCGATCCAGGAGGTAGGCTTCGATTTCTTTCAGGGTTACGATACCATCCTTGTCAGCATCACCCGCGCCTGCGATGCCTTCCAGCAGGCAATAGGTGAAGACACCGTGCCCCAGCGCTTTGTATTCATAGGTGTAGTCGTTGGCTCCGGTGGCGGCCAGGATGCCCACGCCGGCTTCCCGTCCCAGGTTGTAGAACGCGTTGATGGCGCGCTCCGACCGGCAGGCGTCCAGGATCAATACCTGGCGTTGCGCGGGGATGCGGGATGTCCAGCTCCGCAGCATGTTCGCCGAGATCCCCATCAGCCGGATCTGGGGGTCGTTTTTGTAGAGTTGGGGCACGTTGAAGGGCACGAGAAAGAATTCTTCTTCAGCACGTTCCGTTTTCTCGGTAACGACCCCGTGTCCGGAATAGAAAAAGATGAACAGATCCTGCGGCTGCGCGTTTTCCGCGACCCAGTTGAAAGCGATTTCCAGTGAATCCTGTGACACAGAGCGGTCATAGAGCTCGACATGCTCCACGTCATCAAAGATGCCGCGGCCATAGTGAAAGATGGATTCGGCGAATGCCTTCGCGTCATCCACGGCGTATTCGAGGGTAAACAGCGGATTAATATAGGAATCGATTCCGGCGGTAATCACATAGAGGCGGCGACTCTGCATGATGTTTTCGGTCATGAGATCCAGCGTGACTTCATCGGAAGGGACCCACATCCGGTTGTATGTGAAGGCGTTGATTTCATTGGGGCCGGGCAGCAGTTTAAGCGTGTAGCGTAGCACCAGTTCGCCGCCGCGACGGGTGGACCAGTTTTCCAGTTTCTGTTCATCTTCGCGTAGTGGTGCGGCCAGCTTGCCGTTGATGTACAGCCGGACACCGTCGATCCCCCCGCCGGTATCGGTGATACGGAGGACGACAGTCGCCGTGTCGGTATCAAGCGTCACGCCTTCGGCATGGCTTTCGAGGGAAATGCGTGGCGGGTTGTCGATCCGGTTTCGTTTCACTCCGCTCAACTCGAAGCGACGCAGCACTTGATCGGCGGGATCTCCCGACCGGAAGACCTCAGCCACGACATCCGGCCGGTGGTAGAACTCCGCAAGTTGGTCAACCTCGAACAGCTTGGCGTTGTTGGCCAGCCCTCGATTTAGCTGCCAGCGGATATATTTCTCGCCGCCCGGTGATGTATCGTAGTAGTTTTCCGGCGTCCATAGCACCCAGTTGCCGTCGTCACCCAGGAAGAAGGTCGCCATGGGACGGAGGTCCAGAATGATGCGGCGCAGGGCGATGCGGTACAAATCGACTGATTCGCCTGCTTTGTCGAGACGCTGGATAATTGCTTCCCAGGCGCTACGTTGGTTCATGCGCGCCAGCGAATCCAGACCATACGTACGAATCGGTTCAAGTTGCCCTTGCGGCAGGAACACCGACCACAAGGAGGGAAATGAGTTTGTAAGTTGCTGGTCGATCTGTTCGAGGTTCCACAACTGGATGAAGTGGTTCGCCTGGAGTGTGAGCAGACGGGTCTGGTCGTTGGAAACGGCCATGGCCTTCACATCGCCAAGCAAACTGGTAAAACGTGCGATGTGTCGTCCCTGAAAATCATAGACGCCGACTTCCTGCCCGTTTTCGACAATCGCCCACCGGTCCTGGATGACAGAAAACGCGCCGACCGGTTCTTCCAGGCGCGGCAGGGTAACGACTTCAAGATCATCGTGGAAGAGGGTATGTTTTTTTCGCGCACGGGTTCCATTATCGGTCATGATCGGGGTCGGCAGGATATCGCTGTCCGACAGGGTCAACGCGGCTGAAAGGGTGTATCGCGGCTGTTGCTCATCATGGTCGGCGCTTTCCGGCGCTGACAGGCTGTAATCCGTGGGATCATCGGGCAGGTTGGGCAGGTTTTCATCCTCGCCGGTATGATCAACCGGTACGCTGCTCATCAACTCGCCGGCTTGTTCCGGGCGACGCCCCGCCAGGCTCCGGTTCAAGCGCCGCTCCGGCAGCATGAGCAGCCCCTGTTCCGTGTCCGAGAACTGAGTGACACGCAGATGCCACGGGCTCTCATCCTCTTCAGGTATCGCGCGATTGAGAGGCTGCAAGTTTCGAGTTAAATAGTTGAACCGATAGCGACGTTGATCATGGGTGGCCAGCAGGAGGGAGCCGTTGTCGTAACGAATCGTCTTGACCGCCTGAGCGTGGCCCTGCAAGGAGTGGGACGGGAAAGGCTCGCCGTTATGGATCCCCCACAGCGTGATGGCGAATTTGCCGTCACCGGCGCAGGCGGCCAGATCCGGCTCCAGAAAGGTAACCGTAAACACTTCGCCCAGATGCGCGGTGTACGCCCCGACCTTCTCCCAGTTGGAACCAGATGTGCGATAAAACGCCAGGCTGGGATCGTTTGGAGCGCAGGAACGTCCCGCGATCAGCCAGGAGCCGTCCGGTGAGAACGCCAGGCTGTTGGGAGTGGAGGGGTAGGATTCTTCGTGCTGATAGAGGATACTGAAATCCGGGTTCAGGATCAGCACCTCGCCGTTGCCGCCCCCGACGGCAAGCTGGTCGGTAGTCCTGCTGTGAGCGAGACAACGTATCCCGTCAACAGGCAGATAGAGGCTGTCCTGCGGTTGCTTTTCGCCCAATTGCCATGCTTTCAACCATCCGTCCGGCGATGAGGAATAGAAGCGATCATCGCTTGCCATGACGAGACCGGTCACTTGTGCGGAGTGGGCGAGGTATCGTGTGGTGTGGATGTTGTAGTAGACATCCCAGGCTGCAATTTTCCCGAATTCATCGCCCGCCAGCAGGTAGCGGCCGTCATCGCTGTAAGCCAGGGAAAGAATCTGTCCCTGAGATGCGGTGGCGTCACGGAGAAAAGCTTGCTGGTCGTAGCGCTCGCCATAGAGCCGGATGCCGGATGTGGTGGAGGAACCGCCGGAAAGGTTGCCGGCGACACTCATCTGCTTCATGGCCGAAGAATAGGCAATTGCCCTGATCTGGCCATCATTGCTGCCTGTTTTGTACCCTGCGACATGCTTGAGGATACGGTTCTCCCAGTAATCCCATAGCAGCAGAACACCATCATCGCCGGCGGAGAGCAAGCGGTTGCCCGGCATCTTGTGCAGAGCGCGCACTGCTCCGGCATGGCCATCCGGATAGATGATCAGGGTTCCTTTATCCGCTTGGCAATAGCCAAGTGTGACTGTTATGAGAACAAACAGGCAGGCAGGCAGGAAGACATGCAAACGCAGCTGGTTCATTGGAAAGTCCGAATCCTGTTATGATACAATGGCAAACTCCTCCGGCGGCTGCAGACGCGCCAGCGCCAGCAGCTTTCGATCTGCTTCCGCCAGGGGATAGGAATAGAGGTCGTCCGGCGACAGCCAGCGATAGTCGGAGACGCCCAATAACGTCAAGTCACCGTCCTCATGGAGAGCGTGCAGGCCGATGAGGTTGATGGTTTTGTCCTCGTACCTGTGCTTGACGTGGGCGAATTCTCCTCCGACGTGGACCTCTATGGCCAGCTCCTCGCGGATTTCACGTTCCAGCGCTTGCTGCGGCGTTTCCCCTCGTTCGATCTTGCCGCCGGGAAATTCCCACATGCCGCCATGTTCCGAGCTCAATGGCCGCATGGTTGTGAGGATGCGTCCATCTCGCCGCCAGATCAACCCGGCGACGACCTCGATTACGGGAACATCATCCTGGGGGTGTTCACTGATCGACACGATCGTATCTCCGCTACGTTGTCTTGTTGCGCGAGACACAAAATAAGCAATCTGACCGCCAAGTCCAATCGAAAAAACGCAAAGCGCCGAAAATCCGAAAGCGGTAAGGATAAAACGGTGCTTGAGGTTTGGGTGGAATCGTCGCTATTGTGCGAATACCGCCACCACACGGTACGCCACATTCGAGCCGGGGAGGGCGAATGCTTCGGTGTCGTAGTACCAGGACGAGGTCACGGTGTCCAGCAGCTCCATGGGCTGATAAGGATCGGTGGACCGGTAGATCCGGTAGTAATCGGCGGCGTCGGGCTGCCACATCAGGCGCATTTCGTTTTCGCCTGTCATGGTGATGGTGAGCCCCTGTACTTCACGCGGGGGAGGCGGGAAACCGGTTACCCGGACATTATCAACAATCCAGCCTGAGGACGGTCGCAAAGGCGAATCTGTCTTGTAGGTAAAGCGAAGATTGATCTCGCCGACCTCATTGAAATTGTCCAATTCAAACACCGATGTCACCCAGCCCTCCGAACTGCCTCCGAATGCGCCCACATCATTGTACGGCGGGGATTGGAAGTCTTTCGGGTAACCATATGCGGGATAAACCGGCATCCAGCTTTCGCCGTCATTGACCGAGACTTCCACCAGACCGCCATCGTAGCAAATATGATCGTGATGGGGATTGAGCGCTGTGGAGTACCAATGCTCGAAAACCATGTAGACGTATCGCATGCCCATACAACTCACGGGCGGCAGCTCGAGGTAGGCGATACTTCCGGGCATGTTCGGCGTAGCGTGCCAGGCGTGGGAACCGTCAGCGCTGCCGCCCGGCCCGCTCTCAATCTCGCCCCAGTTCCACATATCCGCCATACCACCAGCCTCCAACCCGCCATCGTCGAACTCGAGATCGGCGTAAAATTTGTGTTGGCCGGAAGTTACGTTGAATGTATGTCTCCCTTGCGGTGGATCATAAACATCATGGGGGAGATAGGAATCCTCTGTGACGCGCACCCGGTATTCAACTTCTGTTCCCGCAGCAGGTGGAGTTTCGGGGTTAAAGATGGTTCCGGCATAGGCGACCCATTCACCCGATTGCCATTCGTAGAGGGGAGACAGCTCGACATCGGGCTGACCTACATCGTCGAACCAGCATTCAATCACGACTTCGTAAAGCGGCTCGATGCTACGCACCCGGCTTTTCAACCAAGGCGGCCACGCTCCCCTGGGGAACCCGGTAATGGGAGGCATGGGGTCAATTTCGGGCAGCGTTGTATCCAGAGTTGTCGCGTAGATGACCGGTGTTAACGGGGTCGCGTTCCCCGCATAATCAATCCCTCGCACCCGAACACCGTAGGTTTCCAACGGTTCCAAAGCGCCGAGTAGCGTCCCTTCCGTCAGCATGGAACGGAGCTGGGGATTATCCTGCCAGCTCCAGACCGGCGAGTTCAGGTCAATGACCTCGGTGGTATCGTAATAAACCTCGTACCCGGCAAAGTTGGGATCATCGGCAAGCGGCGACCAGGCCAGGTCGATGGTAAAGTCGCTGGAATACAGGACTGCTGCCGAATCCGGTCCTGCCGGCGCGGTTGTGTCCGGGTTGGTGATGAAGTCCTCATAATAGGCGACCAACGCATTGAGCGCGGGGCCGTAATACATAAAGAACAGCTCGAAGTTTTCTGTAGTGGGCGGGGCCGGGCCATCGTAGAAGTCGAGATACTCCCAATCCAGCGCCTCGAGTTCCTCGGGCAGCTCATCCAGTTCGAAGTGAATGAAGCCGTCGTAGGCTTCATAGGGGTTGCGCCCCTCGTCCACAGCTTCCATCTGGTTGTTGCCGGAGTAGCCGGGCAGACTCACCGCGCCGCTGATGGTCAGTCCGCTTTCCGCGTGGACCATCGCGTTTCCATGCCAGACCGCGTAGTAATCGTCAACCTGCACTTCCGCTTGTCCTGCAGTCAGGCAGTCGGCTGGCAGGACCATCGTGGGTGTGAAGTTGATCCAGTCCAGGTGCGAGCTGGAGATGTCCCGGATCGGCCGGTTGGGATAGCCATCCATCTGCCCCGGGCTGATCTGAACGGGTTTTTCGCCATGATGAATATCGGAGTCGTAGCTGTGGCCCTGAATCACCTGCGGCATCATGCCCTGAGCGCGCACCGTGTCCACGAAGAACTCGGTGAACCACTGAAAGGGAAGATTCTCGTTGCGACTTGGATCGGAGATGGAACGGGCATTGAAGAACTCGCCGCCGTTCCACATGGCTTCGCGACTTGTCCCGTGAAAAGCGAGCGCGCCCATGTTGGCGCGCAGGAACAGCTCCAGCATGAATGGCGGTGCGATGAAGTCATCGTTGACATGCACGACCTGGCTGCACACCCAGGGTACGTCCGCATCTTCGTTGAGGATGAATATGCCCCAGCCATGATTGAAACTGCCAATGACATCATCACCCGGGCCGGCATAGTAACCGGTGTCGACATATGTCTCGTTCAAGGTCTCGCGGAGGATCCAGTAACTGCGGTCATAGTCGGTGTCGGTAAAATGGACCAGTTCATAGGAGACGCCTGTCTGCTCGATCAGTTCGTCCACCAGATCCGCGTCCTGCCGCCAGAAGGCGCGAAAGATGCCTTCCCAGGCCTGAGCGGCTGAATCGGTGTCTTCGTCTTCGATCAATTGGAAATTGCCGAAGCCGGTTGTCTCGGGGTCCAGTTCAGGGGGCATGAAATCGTTGTGGCCGCCCTCTTCGGCGACCGCTTCCACAGTGTGTGACAACCAGTTATCGTAGGCGGCATTGGGCTCGACACCCATGATAAACTGGCGGAATGATCCGCTTTCCTCCACGTACGCGGAAAGGGGAAGGGGGGCGAGACAAAGGAGAAGCATCATCAGGAGCTTGGCCCCGAGATCAGACTGGTTGGATTCGTATCGCATACAATAAACTAGTGGTGAACTGAAAGAAACTGCAAGCATCCCGGCTCGCTTTCGACGTTCTTACTCTTTGATCACAAGCATGGTCAGCTTTCCGGGACCATGCACACCCAGCACCAGCTCCTTTTCAATATCCGCCGTTCGGCTGGGACCGGAGACGAAGACGGCGTTGCGGTGGATATCGCCCTTCTCTTGCCAGCGTGAGAAGAGCTCCTGCACGGTCGCCTGGATGTGTTTTTCCTCAACCAGCAGAATATGATGCGGCGGCAGGAGGCTGACCAGGCGGGCGTCCGGCTCGCTCGAGTTGAGCAGTGCGCTTCCGGTTTCGGCGGCCACGCCGAACGCGCCGGTAACCCCCGCATCCGCCTGCGCCAGCGTGTCTCGCCACAGCACTGTTTCTTCACCGTCTGCCGCTTTTTTCGGCAGGCGGATGAACTTCGGCGTCGGGCCAATATCCTTGCGCTTCGTGTACTTTTTGACGATGGCTTCGTTGGTAAGCGCAACGGTTCCCATGGCTTCCTGTTTGAAGAGCTTCTTCAGAAACCGTGGCGCATCTTTGGCTTTCAAGGCGACACATTCCGCATCCAGATCTGCGAGGACGGTTTTCAATTGGTCGAACGGCTTAGTCATCGTCGCCCTCCTTGGATGGCTCCTTGCTCGGCGTGAAGAGGTCCCTGAATGGTTTTGGTGCGAGCGGCGGGCTGCTTCGCCCCAGCGACCAACCCGGCAGCGGCAGATCGCCGCTCGGCCACCAGCGTTGTGCAGTGCGTGCAACGTGGGTGACTTGTTCATACCGCGACGAATCGCTCATGAGATACTCGAAGGCCTGCCAGATCTTTCGTTCCGTCTCCGACCCCAGCTCGCCGCCGGTTTTGCGTTTCCGCAACAGCAACAGCAATTCCGGAATGGGGATTGATACCGGACAGATCTCTTCGCACGCTCCGCACAGGCTGCTGGCGAAAGGATGGTCCGGTGCGGTTTCCAGGCCGAACAGGGCGGGAGCGATCACTTTGCCCACCGGG
Organism: uncultured bacterium; assembly: GCA_964648415.1. Taxonomy (GTDB): domain Bacteria; phylum Electryoneota; class Electryoneia; order Electryoneales; family Electryoneaceae. The sequence continues at coordinate 8,291 of CAZYOC010000139.1, forward strand.
CCGGGATAGACACCGCCGTAAGGATGCCCGCCGAGCTGCTGGTAAACCGGACACGTGTTCAAACAGGCGCCGCACCGAATGCAGCGGAGGATAGGGCGCATTTCTTCATCGTCGTACAGAGCCTTGCGGCCATTGTCGACGACAATAACATGCACCTCGTCCGGTCCGACCGGGCCGGGCGCGGGGCCGTGGGTGAGGTTCAGGTACACCGTGGAGCGCTGGCCTGTGGCGCTGCGCGCCAGGAACTGCCAGAGCATGGCCAGGTTGTCCAGGTTGGCGGTCACACGTTCCCAGCCCAGCAGGGCGATCACCACACGCGGGGCGGAGGTGACCATGCGGCCATTCCCCTCGTTGGTAACCGTCGCCAGATGCCCGGTTTGAGCGACGGCGAAGTTGACGCCGCACATGCCCGCTTCCGCCTGCAGGAATTCCTCGCGGAGAGTATTTCGGGCGATCTTTGTCAGTTCCGTCGGGTTCTCGGTGTAGGGAACCCCCAGCTTTTCGGCGAAGAGTTGACCGATCTCCACCTGGGTGAGGTGCATGGCCGGCATGGTGATATGGCTGGGGTGCTCCTTGCGCAGTTGCACGATGTATTCACCAAGATCCGTCTCCACCGGCCGGACGCCGCGTTCTTCGAGATAGGGATTGATCTCGATCTCTTCGGAAAGCATGGACTTGGATTTCAGGACGGTGTTGATGGCGTGGTCCTGGAGAATATCGTAGATCGTTCCCCGTGCATCGGCGGCGGTAGTGGCTTCGTGGACTGTGATCCCGTTTTCCGTCCACTTGTTTCGGAGTTGTTCGTGCAATTCCTCCAGATGGTCCAGGTCGGCGATACGGTTGTCCGTGAGATCCCTGCGCCGCTGCTCGAAGTCGGGCCACTCGTTTTTGCGTACATTGCGCGCCCTGACTGCTTTCTGAGTATTCTTCTTGTAGGGAAGAGGGCCGTCGGGCCGGTTCCGGATGGTCTTCGGGATGTTCTCTTTGAAGCGCTTGGTATTCATACCAGGAACTCCCCGCCGGCCAGGATGCGAGCGTAGTGAAGGGTGCGAATGGATGATTTACGCTTTTGCAGCATGCCTGCGAGGTGCATCAGGCAGGAGTCGTCGGTGGCGGTGATGACATCCGCTCCGGTGCGTTCGATGGCGATGATTTTGTCTTCACCCATGGCGACGGACAGTTCGGGGAATTTGGCGGAGAACGTGCCGCCGAACCCGCAGCAGGCGTGCAGGTCGTCCGGCTCGACCAGCTCCATCTCTTTCACGCCCCTCAGCAACTGTAACGGCTGATCGTAAACCCCGAGTTCCCGGTACCCGTGGCAGGAGGTGTGATAGGCGACTGTATGAGGGTAGCGGGACGGGAAGGAGGCGATCTTCAATTCGTCAACCAGGAACTGGCTCAGTTCGAAGACGCGCCCCTTCAGTTCCTCGTGGAGTTGGCGGGTTTCGGTGTCGAGATCGAGCGAGCTGTAGTGTTTTTTCACCATGGCCACACAGCTCGCGGACGGCGCCATGACGACATCCGCATCGGCGAAGAGGCGGACAAACCGCTCGGCGAGCTTCGCCGCTTCATCGTGGTAGCCTGAATTAAACGCCGGCTGCCCGCAACAGGTCTGTTCCCGCCGGTAGCGGACGGTGCACCCCGCCATCTCCAGCAGGCGAACCGCCGCTAAGCCGGTCCTGGGAAACACCTGGTCCACGAAACAGGGGATAAAGAGATCTACTGTCACCACGACCTCACTGTCAGAATGAAAAACCCGGGATGTCCCGGGTTGTTATTGTCAAAAATGGCTTGGCATCGTTATCAGACTACACCTTAATCAAGTCCTTCGGCCAATGCAATAATAGGTGAGCCCCTGTTTACTCAGATACAGAGGATCGTACAGATTTCGTCCATCGAAGATAACCTTATCCTTGACCCTGGCAGCAATTTGCTTGAAATCAGGCGACCGGAAGTCGACCCATTCGGTGACGACCACCAGGGCGTCCGCGTTGTCCAGGGCCTCGTATTCGCCAGGCGCATAGGTGATGCGATCTCCAAAAATCCCCCGGGCCGTCTCCATGGCCGCCGGGTCAAAAGCAGTTACTGAGGCGCCCGCTTCAAGCAACTGGTTAATCAGAACGATAGACGACGCTTCGCGCATATCATCGGTTTCGGGCTTGAACGCGAGCCCCCAGACTGCGATTGTCTTGCCTGCCAGTTGATCGCCATAGAACTGCTTGATTTTATGGAACAAAACCCGTTTCTGCTCTTCGTTCACATGTTCCGTGGCGGCGATGAGCTGCATATCCAGCCCGTATTCGTTTGCCGTCCGGAGAATGGCCTTGACATCCTTCGGGAAGCAGGAGCCGCCGTATCCCGCACCTGCAAAGAGGAAATGTTTCCCAATTCGGGAATCGGAGCTGATCCCTCTGCGTATTTCACGCACATCCGCACCAACCTCTTCGCACAATCGCGCCATCTCGTTCATGAAGGAGATCTTCATGGCCAGGAATGAGTTGGCGGCGTACTTGGTGAGTTCTGCCGACGTGACATCCATGGCGACCACACGATGGCCTGTACGCATAAAAGGGGCATACAGTCTTACCATGATTTCTGTCGCCTTCGGATCATCGGAGCCGATGACGACTCGATCCGGGTACAGGAAATCCTTGACTGCGGCGCCTTCTTTGAGGAATTCCGGATTGGAGACGACAGAGAAATCGTGGTCGGTAAACTTCCGGATGGTTTCATGTACTTTTCGCGCGGTGCCGACCGGAACAGTGCTCTTGTCGACTACCACCTTGTACCCGTTCATGGTCTGGCCAATGCCTTCCGCCACGGCGAGCACATGCTTCAGGTCTGCGCTGCCGTCTTCACCCGGCGGGGTTCCAACTGCAATGAGTATAACTTCGGCTTTCTGCACCGCTTCGGCGAGATCCGTGGTAAAGAAAAGGCGTTCTTTTCGTACGCCTTCGCGCACCAGAGTTTCCAGGCCCGGCTCGTAAATCGGGATATTGCCGTCTCGCAGGCGCTGGATTTTAGCCTCATCAATATCAACACAGGTGACATGGTTTCCCGTGGAGGCGAAACATGCCCCCGCAACGAGCCCCACATACCCGGTTCCTACGACTGCCAGTTGCATGATGAACAATCCTCTGGTTTTCGCTTGCTAGAGTGGTTCTTGCAAAGAATCGAACATACCAAGATTCTTAAGTACTTGTTTAT
>CAZYOC010000140.1:0-11493 GCA_964648415.1 uncultured bacterium
AACGTAGAAATTGACCATCAGAAACAAGCCCTTCGGGAGCGCGTCATTTGCCCCACGACTGCGTTACATCTTTTTGAAATAACCCGTTATGTCTGTAAAGATGCGCCTTGTCCTGAGACAAATGACGCAGCTCAGAAAGCATCATAGCTGGTGCAACGGAACACTAGTGAGTCATCGTGCCGATATGGCCGAAGATCATGTGGGTGAAACCGAGCAGCGTGTTGATCATCCAGGGCGCGGTGAAGATCATCACGATCACCACAGCAAGGATTTTCGGAATGAAGGTGAGTGTCATTTCCTGGATCTGGGTTGCGGACTGGATGAGGCTGATGAACAGACCGACAGCGAGGCCGGTCAGCAGCATCGGCGCCGCCAGCATCAAGGCGGTAAACAGGGTCTCGCGAACGATGTATATGGCGAATTCCTGTGTCACTGGAAACTCTCCACAAGCGATTGGATAACCAGGTACCAACCGTCAACCAGCACAAACATGAGCAACTTGAAGGGCAGACTGAGCATCACCGGCGGCAGCATCATCATCCCCATGGACATCAATACCGACGCCACCACCATATCAATAATCAACATGGGCATATAAATCATGAACCCGATCTGAAAGCCGACCCGAAGCTCACTGGTGATATAGGCGGGAATGAGCACCCGCATGGGGATATCGTCCTGTGTTTCCGGCTTCTCGGTGTCGGCGAGACGGGTGAACAGATGCAAATCCTTTTCGCGCGTATGCTTCAACATGAAATCATGCAGCGGGTCCTGCGCCCGATCCCATGCGGTTTGCAACGGTATTTGCTGTGCAGCATACGGTTTCCAAGCGTTGTCGTAGATATCGGTAATCACGGGCGACATGATGAACAGCGTCAGAAACAACGCCAAGCCGACAATGACCTGGTTGGGCGGCAGGCTTTGCGTCCCCAGCGCCTGGCGGACGAAGTGAAACGCCACCACGATCCGGATGAAGCTGGTCATCATCATCAGGATGGACGGCGCCAGGGTGAGAACCGTAAGCAAGAGCATGACCTGGAGGGTGACCGCCAGGTCGTTCGGCTCATCCACCGTCTCCACGCCGAAGGTGACTTTGGGCAGCACGGGTTGCGCCAGCGCAACGCCCCCACCAAGCAGCAGCAATGCGAGCGGGACGAGCACCGCAGCGCGCTTCCACCGCGCAACGCTACCCCAGCGCCGGCTCAACCGCTGCATGACCCCTGCCCTCGCCTGGCGTCCTGTCACACTCACCCGCTTCAATCCTTCCGCTTACACCGGCTCCGCCGGCTCGCCCACATCCGTGAAGCGACAAATCGCGCCGTCACGGTTGACCAGTTTCACCTTCGACAGCTCCTCATCCAGCTTCTTGCGTACATCGTCAATGATGACGGTCACATTCGGATTCGCCTCTTGTATCACCTTCACATAGGACTCTTTGGTTAACTTTGCACGCTTATTCGACAATTCTGTATGCAATTCCTTCACCTTTGCTATCTCGTTGTCAATATTGTACGATACATCATAAAGCACTTGCAGGTGCTTCGCCATTTCATCCGTGAAGCCTTTGCCCTGATACTTTTTGGACAAGAGTTTGGCGATGCCCTCCTGGATGATTTCCTTACTATCATCTACACGGAGTACGGCATCATCAAGCTTGCCCAACAACTCGTCCAGCACCGGAGCGTATCCGGCGTACACCTTCGTTACATGGTAATGAATGTTCCCGAAAGTCTTGGCTTCCACATTGTTATACGCCTTGATCTCCCCGCCAATGACCGCTCCTTTGCCGAATTTGACATAGATAGAGCCGCCGCTGGTGACATCGCCTTGAATAATCTCCTCGGCGATGTAAATGTCACCGCCTGCCATCAGTTTCTGGTTTTCGAGGAAAAGGAGGTGCGCTTCACCGCCCACTCGAATCATCCCCTCTCCCGTGCCGAGAAACCCGCCGCGTAAAGTGAGCTTGCCTCCGCAGTGGATGGTGGCGTCCTCTACGACACCATAAATCTCCAGATCCTCCGAGGCTTCCACCGTAAACCCGGACAACACATCGCCCTGGATGGTCACGCTGCCATCGAACCGGATGTTGCCGCATTTCATATCCACATTACCCTTGACCACATAAACCGGGCTGACAGTGATCAGGTTGCCTTCACCAATGCCGACACAACCGTTGATGGTTGATACCAGCTCCTTTTGATTGGCGTCACGAAACTCTGTATTCTCGCCCTTCTTGATTACGACGTCCGATCCGGCGCGCGCCGATATTTTCGCACCGGTCACGGTCGTCCCGGACTCGCCGAGGGTGGCGGGTTTCTTCTCCGCCAACAGCTCTCCGGCGTCTACAGCCTGCAAGACACCCGCTTCCTTGAAATTCACCTTGCCATTGGGCAACCGCTCCATCTTCGGCTTGGGGTCGGGGTCAAAGTGGTAAACGATCTCCGCATCTTCACCGGGGACGGGTTTGGTTCCGCTCGCCACGAGGAATGATTTCCTCCGTATACCTTTTGCGGAGGCCAGCATCGCGATGGCGCGCTTGTCGATGCCCACCTTGACATGCTCTTTGACCAGCGAGTCCAGGATGATGCTGAGGTCCACCTCCTCCTCATCCGCCCCCTCGATCATGGCATACGCTTCAGTGGCGTCGTCGTTCAAGGTGACAGTGCACTTTACCCCATCACGAACAAGCGTCGCATCCCCGTCTTCTTCCGGAGCGTCCTTGTCCCTGTCCTCGACCTCGCCGTCCCACTCTTCCGCGTTCACCGGGACGTTCTGGTCCGGAGCGTCGTTTCCTTCTTCCATCTGCTTTTCGGGATCAGCCATACCCAACCCAAGACGTTGAAGTCTTACTTCAAGAATTTCTTTCGTTGAATGTACATAAACCCGTCAGCAAACCAAATCCTAACAGACAAAGTTTTTCAGTTCATGCACTTGGGGTCTTGTCGAAATCGCCTCTGTTACGCAGGTCGGATGCAGACTTGTCGCCCGTGCGGAGCGACCAACTGTCCAAAGGCGTCAAACCATCCTCGGTTGAACCGATCAGTACCTCCCGGTCGCGTATCCGGACCAGCACCAGGTAGCGCTTGTTGGCGATCCCCTTGACATCGACAATTTCAATGTTCTCGCCGTAGCTTTCCTTGACTTTCCCGGTCAACGTTCCCGTACCGGCGAGTTGAGGGAAATACTTTTTAATCACCCAGACGGTGAGCAGGATCAGCGCGATGACAAACAGCAACGCAAACCCGGCCCGGGCCAACGAGGCGCCCATGCTTTCCGAAAACGGGGGAGCCTCCGGTGTGTCCTCCGCCCAACACAGAGCGCCGGCCAACCAAAGGCCCAGTGTTCCCGCCACCACTCGCAATCGTACCATCAATGACGTCCAATCGCTATTTCAACGCCTTGATCCTGTCTTCCACACTCAGCAGTTCGGTAATGCGTACGCCGAAGTTCTCATCAATAACCACGACTTCACCGAGGGCGAATTTTTTGTCGTTGACATACAGATCCACAGGCTCGCCGGACAGCTTCTGCAACTCGATCACGCTGCCCGGCCCCAGTTCCAGGATCTCACGGATGACCATGTTGGTCCTGCCCAGTTCAATGGTGACCGGCAGGGAGATGTCCATCAACAGGTCCAGGTTGCGCGGCGCCTCGCCGCCGCCGGAGACCATTCCCTGATCAAATTCGCCGAATTCGGCTTTGCGGACGGTCAGCCCTTCTCCGCTTGCGGCCGCGGCCGCTGCCGGCGCGCCTGCACTCTGCTGCTCGCCGCCGGCCTGGGATTGTGGAGGCGGGGCATCTCCCGCCAGGGGCAACAGTCCTTCCAGGATATTCTTCGGAACCAGCTTGACAAATACTTCAGTGCCCCAGTCATCAATACTTAACTGGTAGCTTACCATATAGACATCGCCGAGGTCAACAGGCAACTCTCCCAGCCCCAGCACCTGAGCCTTCGCTCCGGTGGGGTGCACTTCCGCCCCGAGCTCCTCGCCCCAGTTGGTAGCGAGAGCCCCTACGATCTGGTTGGTGGCTTCAGAAATCCCGTCCAGAGATTCCTGTTCGTTGAACTCTGCCGACCCATCGCCCATGACCATCAGGTCGGTCACCGCCGCGGCGAGCTTCTTACTGAAGATGAACAGCATGGTCCCGGGCAGAACGCCCTCCAGCGGCGCTTCCACAACCACCGGCGTGTCCATGAAGTTCGCTTCCAGGATATGCTCTTCAGCCTCGTCGACTCCCGCCAGGGTCAGATTGACATCCCGGTTGAGAATCGGACCAAGCACGTCCTGCATAATGGCCAGGCCGGCTTGTTCCACTTGTGCAAGCTGAGGATTCGCTGCCATGATCGTGCCTCACTTCTCAAATGTCAAACGTTCCTCGAAAGAGACCGGCCGGGTGATTCGTACCGCCGCCTTCCGGCCTTTCTTTCCGGGAACGCCAAAGTATTTCAGCTCTTTACCCACCATCACCCTCATTTCATCATCCAGTGGTTTTTCCAACTGGACAATGTTGCCGGCTTGCAACCCCAGGAATTCCCGCACCGTCAGACTGGTTTCGGCGAACAGCCCTCGCACCGTCAAACGGGTGGCCTGAATCCGGTTCTCCAGCAGCTTCCGCTCTTCTTCGCCCACCTTCTTCACATTCGTGAAAAAGGTCTGACTGGAGAGCTTCTGGAGGATCGGTTCGAGGACGAAATAGGGGAAGCCGACGTTCATCGGGAATACGGCGCCGCGCACCTTGATCTCGAAGAACATGATGGCGATGGTTTCACTCGACCGCGCGATCTGCACGAACTGCGGGTCGGTTTCAAAACTGTCGTAACGTGCGTTCAAGGGATAAATCTGCTGCCAGACTTCATTGAGAGTTGTGATCAGATTGTTGATGATGCGCATCACGATATTCTGTTCGATGAGGGTGATCTCACGGATCTCGATTTCGGTTTCGCCCGTGCCGCCCAGGAGACGGTCCACAATAAACAGGAGGAATTGCGGGCTGATTTCCACCACCGCTTTGCCCTCCAACTCCGGCATGGCCAGCAGGTAGAGGCTCGACGGCATGGACAGGGACATGGTGTATTCAGAATAGGTTACCTGGTCGATGGAGATGACATTCACATCCACCAGCGCTCGAAGATTGGTCGACAGAAATGTGGCGAACAGACGCGCGAAGTTCTCGTGAATCGTCCGCATCGTCCGGATCTGCTCCTTGCTGATCCGGTCCGGATGCTTGAAGTCGTACAACGAGACGTTTTTGCGCGTATCCTGTTCGTTCGAATCGTAGGACTTGCCCTTCGAAACACTCGACAGGAGAGCATCAATTTCATCTTGTGACAAAATTCTGTTCATGCTCTCTCCGTTTACTGGAAGACGTACCGGATGAAATAGACTCGCGTTACTTCACCCGTGGTCAAGTAGAAGTTGACGATCTCGCCGATTCTTTCCCGGATCTTCTCCCTCATATGAATGTCGGACAAGGTTTCCACTTTCTGCGCGGACAAGAAGGTCAGCAGGTTGTCACGTAAAAGCGGATCAATCTTTTCTAGTTCAGGTATCACCAGCGGATCGCTGACCTCCATGCCCAGATCGATCATGAGATGGCGACGGCCTCCGGTTTCCCGCGGGTTGACGATCAGACCGTCGAGCTGATATACCTCGCCCACCGCCGTCTGCCCCTCTGTCTTCTCTACCTTCGGGGGCGGCGGCTTGGAGAAGAACACCGCCTTCAGCACAAAGTGGGCGCCGACACCGACCGCGAGGACAATCACAACCATGATCGCCATCATGACCGGGCTGACACCTTTGCCGCCTTTACCTCCGGCTGCGACGGCATCGTCGTCGGCAATCTCCATGCCTTCCGCGACTGCGTTTTCGTCAAACTCGTTCATGGTCGTTCTCTCAGAATGAGTCCTGTTTCGGCGTCTTCTCCAGGAAGATCTCCACTCGCCGGTTCTTCGCGCGCCCCATCGGCGTGTCGTTCGTATCGCGTGAGCGGTATTCCCCGTACCCCACTGCGCTCATTTTTTCCGGCTCAACTCCTCCCCGAAACGCCATAAACTTGGTCGCCCTCAATGCCCGTGCGGCGCTCAGCTCCCAGTTGCTCGGAAACTCCGGCGTGCTGATCGGGACATTATCTGTATGGCCTTCCACACGTATCTCGTCATATTTCATACGTTTAATAATATCGGCAATTTTGAGAAGCAATGCTTGAAATTTCGCGGACATCCGCGCGCTCCCGCTTTCAAACAGCAGCGGATCATCAATGATCATCCGCACCCCGTTGGGAGTGTTATAGATCTCTACTGCATCTTCCATGCCAAGTTCTTGCAGGGTCTGCGCCATTTCCTCCACCATCTCCTGGGTCTCGGTGGCTCGCCGGATTTTCTCCTCCATCTGGAGCTTCTCCATCATGCCCTGGCTGGACGGCCACATCCCCATGCCGTCCCGGATGCTGCTGATCGCCGCCTCGAACTTGACCTGTTCAATCGAGGACATGGACACGATGAGCACGAAGAAGGTAAGCAACAGGGTCATCATGTCCCCGTAGGTCACCATCCATGCGGGTGCGCCGGCTTTACATTCTTCTTCTTTGGCCTTTCGCGCCATCGCGCCTGTCCCTGGTTACGCCTGCATCCGTTCTTCCTGCTGCCGTGCGCTCGGCGGGAGGAAGGTCAGCAGTTTTTCACGCACGATCCTCGGATTGTCGCCCGACTGGATCGCCAGAATGCCTTCAACAACCAGCTCTTTCCGCTTCACCTCTTCACGCGAACGGAAGGCAAGCTTGTCCTTCATCGGCAAAAACAACACATTCGCAATGATGGAGCCGTACAGAGTCGTCACCAGCGCCACCGCCATCCCCTGGCCGATCTGGGAGGGGTCTTCCAGCGCGGACAGCATCTGGATCAACCCGACCAGTGTTCCGATCATACCGAAGGCCGGGCCGTAGGTCCCCATGGTGCCGAACATCCCCTGCCCCACCTTATGCCGATCCTCCATCCCGGCGATTTCCGACTCGAGGATGGAGCGAATGGTTTCCGGTTCTGTTCCGTCGACAGCATACTGCACTCCGGATTTCATAAAATCGTCGTCGAGGTCATCAATTTCACGTTCGATCGCCAGGATCCCTTCCCGGCGGGCTTTCTCCGCGATATTGACGATCATGTCAATGGTGGCGGAATAGGGTACTGCTTGAAAAGTAAAGGCTTTGCGGGTGACATTTACAAGATTAAGGACTTCATTGAGAGGGAACGCAATCAGCGTGGCTCCGAACGTTCCCCCGATCACAATCAGGAATGACGAGAAGCTGAAGAAGAAGCCGACCCCCGGCCCCGTAAGGATGGGAACAAGGATCAGGGAGCCGGCCGCAATCAGTCCAATGATTGTCGCGATATCCATCTTACCGCTCCTGTTGCTCCTCGGGTTCTGTACCTGTTCTCAACGGCGCCAGGACACGGTTGCGGAACCGGATGATGCGTTCCAGCACCTCGTCCGGGCTTTCCTGCACCAGGACTTTTTTGCCGTCGGTCAGTGTCAGGATCGTGTCCGGCGTGGCTTCGACGAACTCGATCATGTCACTGTTTACCACCAGCTCAGAACCGTCAAGCCGGGTGACATAGATCATGGCTGACTCCAATCATCCCCGGGCCGCCGGCCGGCGGCCCGGGGAACACCTTCCCCTTCGGCGTCTACGCCGCTGGGGTTACACTATGGGTTTACCGCTTCAACGCTGTGGCTTCCGCAAGCACCTGGTCGGACACGGTCACGATCCGGGCGTTCGCCTGGAACCCGCGCTGGGCGGTGATCAGTTCGGTGAACTCCTTGACAATGTCCACGTTCGACATCTCAAGGTGTCCCGACTCAATGGTCGAGTTGAAGTTGGTCTGAGCCTGGCCGATGGTCGGATCTCCCGACGCGACCGACTTGGAGTACATGTTGTCGCCGGCCTTCCGCAGCCCCTGCTCGTTGGCGAAGTCCGCCACCGCGAGCTGAGCCAGGTCCTGGTTCTGCCCGTTGGTGAAGTTCCCGACGATGTACCCGTTCTGGTCGATCATGATGTTTTCCAGCTCACCCATGCCGTACCCGTTCTGCTCCACCGCGTGGGTCGAGAACGGGGCATCGGTCTGAGTGATGCCGTCAAACATCCCGGTCGTGCCCGGGTTAAAGGTAATGTTTACATCCGCGGCATTGTTACCCGGATTGAAAGAAAACTCGGTTGCGTTGTTGTCGTAGGAGAAGGTCGCCAGCGAGCCGTCCTCGTTGAAGCTCACCAGGCCGGAGTTGCCGCTGATGGACACCGCCGGTTCGCTCACTTCCGCTTCCCACGCCCACTGGTTGTCGTTGCCGGTCTTGGTGAACGTCATGGACAGGTTATGCGTCTTGCCCATGGAATCGTACACCGTGATCGCCGTCGTATGGTCGGTATCCTCGGTGTTGATCACGAGGTCGTTACCCGCCGTGGCGGCGAACCCGCTGCCGGCGAGAATGGTCACACCGCCGCCGCCCAAGCCGCTCAACTCGGTCATCAGACCGGTGTTATCATCGGCGACAAAGGTAAGCTGCTGGGTGCGCACCGAACCGGTAGCGTTGTCCGTGAACGTATCCACGGCGGACAGGGTCGACGCCGTACCGCTGTTGGCGTCAAACGTCAACGGCCCGCCGGAGAAAATGGTCTGGGTGATGTCGCCGGTACCGGTGTCGGCCAGGCGGACGTTGTAGGATGCTCCGTCGCCGGCGTAATCGCGAGTGACCGTAATCGCACCAGCCACGAGGTCGAACGACGAGCCGTGGACCTGGTCGTTGAGCACGTTCAGCAGGTCTCCCACCGTGCTCGCCGTGGACAGGCCGGTGATGTCGTAGGTCGCCGCATCGGCTGTGCCCTGGTCCACCGTGACCTGGAAGTCGCTGACGTCGGTGACGCCCAGCGCTCCGAGCGTGTCGCTCAGGGTCATGGCGGCGAGTGAGGATGTGGCTGTGGACTGGGTCGCCTGGGCGCCGGTGATGGCGATGCTGTGCTGGCCGCCGACACCGTCTATCGCCGTGCCGCTTACCGATGTGGCTCCCGACGCGCCCGCGGCGGTCATGGTCGCATCGGCGTTGGTCGCCGTGCTGTCCAGGTTGCTGTACATCACCACGTTATCCGTCGCATTCGGCGACATCTTCATCCTCAGCGGCAGGGTGATGTCCGAAACACTGTTGGTGGGGGTGATTTCGCCGTTCTCGTCGGCCATCCAGCCCTGCACCACGGACATGCCGCTGGTGCCGGTCATGTTGCCGTCGGAATCGATGTTGAAGTTCCCGGCGCGAGTGTAGTGGTTCTCATCGCCGTTGCGCATGACGAAGAAGCCTTTCCCCTGCAGAGCGAGGTCGGTGGCGTACCCGGTGGTTTCGAGCGCGCCCTGGGCAAAATTGGTGTCAATGGATTGCACCTTCATGCCAAGACCTACCTGTGTGGGGTTGACTCCTCCGTAGCTAAGACGCGGGCCGCGACCCGGGCTCAACAACTGGCTGATCTGATCCGCGAAGCTGATCCGATCGCCCTTGAAACCAACCGTGTTGACGTTGGCCAGGTTATTCCCGACCACGTCGATTTTCAACTGATGGTTCCGGAGCCCGGAAACACCCGTCATCAATGCACGCATCATGGTACACTTCCTCCACATGAATAGTTCGCGCAAATCGTGCGCGGCCTTTCATGGATCGCCCCTGCGTTGGTGGCGTCGGGACGAGGCTTCGCGTCGTTCAGTCGGCGAAGCCGGGGCTTCCTCATGGAGGTCCAGCCCTTCCATGTCCTTACTTACAATACGACTGCACTGTCGATGTTGGTAAACACGTTGTTTTTCGCGCTGTCACCCTGCAACGCCGTGATCACGGTCCGGTTCTCCACGCTGACGACCAGCGCCAGGTCACGCAGCATGAACAGGGATTCCTTCGCGCCTTTGTCCGCCGCACGGTTCAGCCCTTCACTGATCTTCATCAGGTCGCTCTGGTCCAGGCTGACGTCCCGCTGCATTAAACGCTGCGCGGCGTGAGCGGATACGGTGACATCGGGTTGTTCAGTTCGTTGCCCGGCTTTCTGCAGCACATCCCGAAACTGCTCGCCGGGTTGGGGTTTGGTCCCCTCGACCGGTCGGCCCTGGCCCGGTTCAACGGGCAACGGTCCCCGGGCGCCAGTGATCCGATCCATGTCCCAGGTCATGTCAGCCTCCGATCCAGGTCAGCGGCCCCCAGGGTGACGATGTTCCGGAGTCGGCCGGTTCACGAATCTCGATCACGTCGCTGAAGTTGATCTTGACGCCATCCACGATCAGCACAGCGCCTTCGTTGGTGTACTTCACCGCCTCGATCCGGCCGATCAGCAGGGGCTGCACCGCGCGCTCGGTTTCGTCGTACCCGGTGGACGTAATCTCGACCGAGTACTGGCCGTCGAGCAGGTCGTTGCCCTTCTCGTCCTTGCCGTCCCAATCGATCGAGCCTTCACCGACCTGAACATCAGACTGCTCCAGGGTACGGACCAGGTTTCCGCTGGAATCGTAGATCTTCGCGGTTACCGTTTGCGCCGCCGTGGACAGCTCAAATCCCACCGATGTGACATCATCGCCGGTCAACCTCATCGTTCCGCCGAACACCTTGGCGTCCTTGCCGATAATGGTGGCGGACAGCGTGTTGTTGATCGACTGAGCCAGGATCGCGTCCGCCTGAACACCGCTCTGCATGGTGTCGTTCAGGTTCGTAAGCTGCTCCAGCTCTGTGAATTGTGCGATCTGAGCGGTGAACTGAGTCGCGTCCTGCGGGTTCATCGGATCCTGCACCTTCATCTGCGCCACCAGCAGCTTGAGGAAGTCGTCCTTCCCCATCTCGCTCTGGCCGGTCGCCGGGTTCAGGTTCGATGGCAGTTGGCTCATCAGTCCGTTGATGGATTGAAAGTCGCTCAAATACACCACCTCCTTTCACCTGCTTTGTTTGACTGGAAACTGTACGCTGCCGGCAGTCTTTCCGCTTCACGGGGGAATGTGTGTTTTGCTGAATGGTTCAGCAGGCCCCGCATCTGAGTGTCGAGAATGGCTCCAGCGATTCTTCAGCCTCCACTTGAAGTTTATGGCAAAGCATATGCCTCTTGTGAATCCCCCCGTATGGATGGGGGTGTACTCGTTGTGAAACAAGGGTTTGATTCAACCCTGCCGGTTGTATTTCAGTGGTTCAGAGATTACGAGTGCAGAGGCAATCCTTGCCCCTGAGGCTGCCTGTAAAGCGCGTTTTGCCTGGTGTCTGATACGATGTCCACAACACAATCTGCCCCGGGCAGCTTGAAGCGATCCTCGTTGAGATCACTCAAGAAACGACAATGAACGACGCAAATACATCACAAACTGACTTCTCATCGCTGCCCGGGTTTATACTAAACTGGAACTGGATTGCAAATCATCGTTTATAGTGAGTCTTGAAAGTATTGTCTCGTTCGCGTTGGAAACGGAGGAGATCCCCGCCTTCGCTGGGGATG
>CAZYOC010000141.1:0-11416 GCA_964648415.1 uncultured bacterium
TGTCCTGAGACAAATGACGCAGCTCAGAAAGCATCATAGCTGGTGCAATGGAGCAATAGTAGCCGTTTCCTTTGTGGCGGTGAAGGACCAAATCCGACGACCAAGGAGCAGTCATGCCTGATTCGCCAGGCGCGGCGACACAGCAAGACGGCGTGTATCGACAGCTTTCGCTGTTCAGTGAACAGGGGCGGTCGAACGCGTCGCACCACGGCGCATCCGGTGATGGCGGAACCGGATCTGGCGCGTTCGAGGTGTGTCAAACGCCGACGGCATCGAGCGGAGGACGAGCCTTGACGCAGTACCTGATGGCGCGGGTGTGCGCGCGTGACAACCTGAACCGTGCGTACAAGAAGGTGAAAGCCAACAAGGGATCGGCCGGTGTGGACGGGATGACGACTCGTCAACTGGGTGACTGGCTTCACCTTCACAAGGATGAGTTGATCGCTTCGCTGCTTGACGGCAGCTATCGTCCGCAACCTGTGCGCGGAGTGCAGATTCCGAAGCCGGGGGGCAAGGGGATGCGTCAGCTTGGCATCCCGACGGTTGTTGACCGTGTGGTGCAGCAGGCGATTTTGCAGGTGCTTGATCCCCTGTTGGACCGGACGTTTTCGTCGTCCAGCTTCGGCTTTCGACGGGGACGCGATGCGCATACGGCGCTGAAGCAGGCGAGTCGCTACGTGAAAGAAGGCCGTGTCATCGTGGTGGACATGGACCTGTCGAAGTTCTTCGACCGGGTGAACCATGACATGTTGATGGGACGCCTCGCCAAGCGTATCGACGACAAACGCCTGTTAGGTATCATCCGGCGCTTTCTGCAGGCCGGGTTGATGCAGCACGGTGTATGCGTACGCCGACAGGAAGGCACGCCTCAGGGCGGGCCGTTGTCGCCACTTCTGGCGAACCTGTTGCTTGACGATCTTGACAAGGAGCTGGAACGACGTGGTCACACGTTCTGCCGTTACGCCGACGACTGCAACATCGATAGTGGTTCTTGCAAAGAATCGAACATACTAAGATTCTTAAGTACTTGTTTATTCTGGATTCCTGCTTTCGCAGGAATGACATCATGGGACATTTCATTCGAGAATTACTCTATGAACGCAGCCACAAGGCGGGGCAGCGTGTGATGGCTTCGATCACGGCCTTCTTTGAAGGGACGTTGAAGCTGAAGGTGAACCGGGAGAAAAGTGCAGTGGCGTTTGTGGAGGAACGTCAGTTCCTCGGTTATCGTCTTTTGCGCGGCGGCAAGCTTGGTGTTGCGCCGAAGAGCGTCGCACGGCTGAAGGACCGGGTGCGTTGGATCACGAAGCGGAACCGTTCGCAACGGCTCACGCAGTTCATCGTGGATCTGAACTCGTACTTGTCCGGGTGGGTGACGTACTTCAAGCTGGCGTCATGCAAGGCGCTTCTGTGCGATCTGGATGCATGGATCCGGCGGAAGTTGCGCTGCGTACGTCTGAAGCAATGCAAGCGGGCCTGGCCGACGGCGAAGTTCCTGATGTCGTGCGGTCTGAAAGAGGAATGGTCGTGGCTGCTGGCGCTGTCCAGCAAAGGCTGGTGGCACAAAGCGTTAACACCACAAGCCAATCACGCCATGAATCTGCAGTGGTTCAAGGAGCAGCAGCTCATCTCTCTATCCGAGAGGTACACGTCGTTCAACGTCCACGGAAACCGCCGTGGTACCGAGCAGGTATGCCCGGTGGTGTGAGAGAGGGGCGCCGTGAGGCGCCCCTCTACTCGATTTGGGAAGCTGGCCTGAAGGGGCTCCAGTGATGAAGCATATCCCTTCTCAACAGGCATGGCCCGATATGCGTGTTGTGCAGGTGGGTGTTTCACAGTTGTTTACAATGGATGATTTGTTGAAGGACTGGCTTCCCTGTCCGAGCATGCCGGGGATGTTGCGAGTACCCGACTTGCTCTGAAAGAGTGGTTGTGTGTCAAAGCGGCTCGTCCATTGAAAACTGTTCGAGAAGAGGGCGGGTTTCACCGGCAAATCGGGCCATGCGGTGTTGTTGGGATGAGAGTGGTTGCATGGCTCGATAGGCAAGGCTAAGGGTATGGGATGGTCTACGCTTTCGCAGCGCGCTCAGCGACACGATGCAGCTCGCGGGCTTCCTCGAACCGATAGGCCTGCTCCGCCCAGATCGCCAGTTGACGCAACCGTGTGGGATGCGGCTTCAGGCTCTGCGCCAGCAGCAGGCCCTGTTCGTACGCCGTAGCCACATCCCCCAACTCCGCCGTCAGTTCGTACACGCGCCATCGGGCATCTGTATCGCCGAGCCGGGCGGCGCGGAGGTAACAGGGAAGGGCGGTGGTGGGGAAGAGATCCTCGTCGGCGGACATGTAGCCCTTCAGGTAGCTCCGTCCCCGTTGCGTCAGTGTATCCCCCAGCAGTCGCCACCAGCTGGCGTCGGAACGGGACGACGGAGCGTCCGGCAGCAGGGGTGTGTACAGTATACGGGCAGCGTCACGATCGCCGTTGCGATGGTGCGCTTCCGCCAGCGCCAGCCGGGCTTCCAGGTTGTCCGGGTTGGTCTGGAACGCTTCCCGCAGCAGGGCCAGCGTGTTGGCTGCATCGTCGGTCCACTGTCCCGCCATCCGGCCCAGAAGCAGCAGCATCTCATCGGTAAGGAGCTGCTGCTGGAGTGCTTCGTTGGCCGCTTCCTGGGTGGGTTCCCACAGCACCGGCATGGTCATGGGCCAGCGCAGCATGCAGAGCCGCCAGGCTTTGGCGGCATATGCCCGGAGCAGGGCCGCGGGTTGCTGCAACCGCTGCCCGACATCCACTTCGCGGATGTGGTTGAGGATGGCCCGGGCGCGGTGCATGTGGGTGTGGTGGTCCAGTACGGTCCGGCGGCCCTGCTCCGCGATCTGCTCTCGGGAGGCCGGCAGCTCCAGGTATTGCCGCGCCTTGTCGACCAGCGAATCCGGCTGGAAGAAGACCAGGTCGCGGTCTTCGGTCAGCAGGTTACCGGTGTCCGGCGACACTCGTTCACTCAGCAGCAGCGATCCGCACCCTGCGCCCTCGACGATGCGTTGTGTCCAGCCGTGAAACAGGTTCTCGTTGAGGATGATCCGGCTGCGGCTGAACAGGGTGTACATCTCTTCCGGCGGCAACCAGTCGTCGCCGTCGCCGCCCGCCACATGCACCCGGAGATGCTTTGCCAGGTGGTCCACCAGCAGCCGGCGTTTCCTGCGGTGCGGCTGGAAGTGTCCCACGAACACCACGTCATGCTCGTAGTCGCGCGAGGCCGGCAGGGGTGGCAATAGGTCCTGGTCGACGCTCAACGGCAGCCAGTGAGCGTCGATGCCGTGTGCGCGGTAGAGCTCCTCATCGGGCCGGTGATCCACCAGCAGCCGGTCTACGATGCGTCCATAATCGCGCAGCCAGTAGTTGTTCAAGGTGGAGTCGATGACGTAGCCGACCACCGGGCACTCGGCGGTTTCCAGCCCCAGTACGAAGGGGTTGTCCGCCCACAGCTCGACGATGATGGCGTCCGGGGGAGAGGGCATCTGCTTCAGGATCGCCGGCAGGGTAAGTGTTTCGGGTGTGAACTGAAGGTCATGCTGGGATCTGCATCCCGCGGTGGTGACGTCGTGCCCGAACGCGCGGAACGCATTGGTGAAGCGGGTGACGTTAAGCAGGAGCAGGTTCATGACCGGACAAACGCCTCCGTTGGTGGTTAGCGTACTGCTGCGAAAGAAAAGTCCCATTCTGTCATCCACAGCGCAACAGACTGTTGCAGAATGGTGTTGGCTCGCATTCCAGCTTCCCGGACGCCGCCATACTAGGAAAACACTCTCATTCCAGCATCCCGGACGCCGCCACACGGGAAAACACTCTCATTCCAGCGAACACTGGAATCCAGGCAAGGCGCAAGGATAGCAGATGGTGGCAATCCAGCACCAGAACAGAATTCAACGCTTGTTTCTTGTGGTTAATATTTTGTAGTATACCAACTTATCTGGATTCCTGCATCCCAAACTGTGTCACACTGAGAAACACTCCCATTCCAGCATCCCGGACACTGCAACACGGGAAAACACTCTCATTCCAGCGAAGGCTGGAATCCAGGCAAGGCGCAAGAATAGCAGATGGTGGCAATCCAGCACCAGAACAGAATTCAACGCTTGTTTTTTGTGGGTAATATTTTGTAGTATACCAACTTATCTGGATTCCTGCTTTCGCAGGAATGACACTCGTTGTGCATTATGATACAGCCTGCTTTCGCAGGAATGACACTCGTTGTGCATGGTGATACAGTCCGGAAGGCGGCGAGAGAGAAAAAGCCGCGAGTATCCCAAGATAGCTCACGGCCTGTTGCATCTCAAACGATTCACCCCTTACCAGGCATAATGCTCCGGTGCGGGGCCGCCGGGGCCGGGCCAGATCTCATCGAGCCGCTTCAGCGTGTCCTCGGCCAGTGTGACGTCCAGGGCTTCCAGGTTCTGCTCGAACTGCTCCAGCGTCCTCGGGCCGACGATCGGCGCGGTGACGGCCGGATTCGCCAACAACCAGGCCAGCGCGACATTGGCGGGTGGTTGGCCCAGCTCGTCGCACAGCTTCTCGTAGGTTTCCAGCTTGTCGCGGTCCTTCTCGATCCGCTTCAGCATGGCGTCGCGCGCACGCCGGCCCTCCTCGCTCTTCTTCAACACGCCGCCCAGCAGCCCGCCGCCCAGGGGGCTCCAGGGAATGATCCCGATGCCGTAGTCTTCACACGCCGGGATGACTTCCGCCTCCACCGCCCGGTTCTCCAGGTGGTAGATGCTCTGCTCGGACACGGTCCCGTAAAGGTTGAGCCGTTTCGCGATCTCATTCCCCTGGGCGATGTGCCAGCCTGCGAAGTTGCTCGTGCCCACGTAGAGCACTTTTCCTTCCCGGATGAGCTGCTCCATCGCCTGCCAGATCTCTTCCCAGGGCGTGTTGCGGTCCACGTGGTGCATCTGGTACAGGTCGATGTGATCGGTTTGCAGGCGCCGCAGGCTGTCCTCACAGGCCTGCCGGATGTGGAAAGCGGACAGATAACGGTCGTTGATGCCGTCCTCGGACATGGGGCCGTAGACCTTCGTCGCCAGCACCAGCTCACGCCGCTTGTCCGGGTGCTGCTTCAACCACCGGCCGATGTACTCCTCGCTGGTTCCCCGGCCCTTGTTGCCGCCGTAGACGTTGGCGGTGTCGAAGAAGTTCACGCCCCGCTCGAAGGCGGTGTTCATCATGGTGTGGCTGTCTTCCTCGGTGGTCCACTGGCCGAAGTTCATGGCGCCGAGACAGATCCTGCTGACACGGACGCCCGCGCGTCCCAGGTAAGTGTATTGCATGGTTCCTCCACGACTGTTGATGGTTGTATTCTAACGGAGTGTCGGGGGTGGATTCAACAATGACGGTGCTGGAATACACTGGATGGAGCAGAGGCGGTCGTGTTGTGTTTTGGATTGCAGCATTCGTTCAGGTTAAGAGCATAAGAAAAGCTTGCCAAGCGTCAACGGCGCCGTGCCGAAAACAACGCTTGGCAAGCTGATTGAACTCGCGTGTTGAAAGTCCGGTTACTTCATGAGAATCATCTTCTTCATGTCGGTGAACTGACCGGCCTCGATGCGGTAGAAGTAGAGGCCGCTGGCGAGGTTAGCGGCGTCGAACGTCACAGCGTGACGGCCGGCGTCCATCTGCCGGTTCGCCAGGGTCATCACTTCCTGACCCAACACGTTGAAGACCGACAGTTTCACAATCTGCGACTCCACCAGGTCAAACCGAATCTGCGTGGTCGGGTTGAACGGGTTGGGGTAGTTCTGGTGCAGGGTGTAGGACGTCGGCATGGTCTGCTGCTCGGCGACATCGTTGTCCTGCAACGTGACGATCACGTTGATCGGACCGGCGCCTTCCCAGACCTGGCCTTCGAAGAACAGCTCACCCGCGCCCATGTCTGTGGTGAACTCCGGCACGAAGCCAAGGTATTCTGACGTCAGGTTGGCGGTGATGGTGATCTCGGTCGGGTCGTCATCGGGACCAAGCGTACCTTCCGGCACATCCAGGTACAGCCATGCGGGAGCCTTCTGGTACCCTTCCCACAGATCAATGCTGACACCCTGGCACATGGTGGCGATCAGATACCAGTTCGGATCGTAATCGTCCGTGACTGCGACACCTCCGGAGATACCGCCGCCGGCGTCAATGTCATCATACACCATGTAACCGCCATCCACGTCCTGTCCGTCGGGGCTCATGAAGAACATGGTGGAGTTGGCGTTCGCGTCGCCATCCGGATCGAGCTGGCAGAACAGCATCAGATTGCGGCCGTTGGGCTCATCCGGCATCCAGCCGATGCCGTACATGCTGGCAGGGCCGGCGGGCAGCGGAACGGTGGTCAGATCGTAACCGCCCTGACCATTCGGCGAAAGCTTCTCGAGCGCGTCCCAGTTGGACAGGTAGAAGTCACCCGTCGCCGGGTCGTAGGCAATACCACGGCCCAGGGTGCCGGCGTCGGTCACCAGCTCGTAGTTTTCCATGTCACCGGGCAGCCAACGGTAGATGTTGCCGCCGTTGTTCAGGTTGGAACCATAAATGTATTCGCCGTCCCACTCAAAGTCACGTGTACCTTGCAGCGGGCTCGGGAGCGTGGTGTTGACAATGAAGTCACCGGTTGCAATGTCGATCTCGAAGTAGCCGAAGTTCGACCATTCACAGGTGATCACGCGATCCGACAGGACCAGCGCGCCGGTGGGACCGACAAAGTCATCCACCGACATGTCCCAGGTCATATCGTTCCAGGGATCCCACAGGTCGTCGAGCTCGTCGGAAGTAACGTTGATCGGGCCGCGTTGCAGCTCAGGCGTTTCGTCGCGGTTCAGGTTGATCGTGGAATGACGCTTCATGCGTACGCCACTGCCCTGGTTGCTGCTCGCCGCCATCTCGGGATCAGCAAACGGCTGCTCGATCACATCCAGGAACGCGCTCCAGTTCAGCGGACCACAACCCAGGTTGTCCAGCGAAATAGTGGCGGTACCCACCGAGTCGCCCTCGTCCTTGGTGATGTCCACGGTGATCTGGATGTCCTGCATCGACATGTCGCCTTCAGGATACAGCATCGCGGCATCCACGGTGACCGATTCACCGGTGATTTCCACATCCGTGATCTCAGTGTCGATGTAGCCGTCCATCACGAAGGTGAAGTCGTAGGTGCCGGGATCGACAGCGGCGTTGTATTCACCGTTCGCATCAGTAGTAGCGACCAATGCATCGTCGGCGTACACGGCAACACCTTCCATCGCCGCACCGCCGTCGGTGCATTCCGTAACCGTACCGACCACCGATTCGGGGTTGGTGTAAATGATGGTTACGGTGTTGGAGGGATCGGTTTCGCCTTCGGTGTATTCGGCGGTCACGTAGTATTCGTACTCACCAAACGTGTCAAGCTGGTCGGTAGTGGTGGTGTCGTCAAGGTTTTCCTCAATCATCACGTCATCGCGATAGACGTTGTACCCGAGGAACTCGTCCAGCTCGTCCAGCGTGAAGCCGTTCAGGAAACCGCGCGGTTCGACCGGGGCGTTGTCCCGGGCCGGAACAGTGCTGACGGTCAGCGGGGCGTCGCTGTCGTTGTCGCCGATAACGGCGTTTTCTTCGTGGGTCAACGCTGCGGCGAGGGCGGCGTTGGACGAAATCGTGCAACCCGTCCACTCGACGACATTGTCATAACCCGTCGCATCGTGGGTCGCAATCCCGAAGGTGCCGCTGTCAAAGCGCTCGTCGGCATCCGTAAAGGAATTAACTTCCGTGCCGTTGATGTAGTACGTGCCCGAGTAGCCGTCCATCGCTACGGTCATGGTATTGACCGCATCGAGGCCGGTGTTGATGGCGTCCGAGGCCTGCCAGCCGTTGCCGCTGAACCAACCGAAGTCGGGGCCGTCCAACCACGCCACGCCATACGAACCATTGGCGCTCAGCAGGAACAGGTAGCCGGAGAAGTCATCATCCTGGTACCCGTTCGCGCGGGTAAACAGGGCGATCGAGGAGCCAAGACTGCCATCGAGACGGGCTACGGTGGCTTCGATCACGTGGTCGTCGTAGTCGGTGTCCAGATCGGTTCCCGACGCCCAGGCGTTGAGTTCGGTACCGGTGAACGTCACCACGTTGCTTTCCTGCGTCCAGTTGTCTTCCGGATCGTAGGTGAAGCCCGGGTAGTCCGCAACGGCGCCGGCTTCCAGCCAGCTCAGGGTGACCAGACCTGTGGCGTTGACTTCGCCTTCCAGACCGTAGACACCCGGCAGCTCGACGGATACCGTTTCCGGCCCGTGAACGTTGTCGGTGTAATCCGATTCGGTGACCGCTTCATCGGTGTTGACGATGAAGTACATGTCGTACGCGCCCAGCTCATCGTAACTGGTGGTGCTGGTCACGGTGGTCTCTTCCATCGCGTCCAGCGATGCCACTGTCCAGGTATGGTCGCCTACGTCGCCCATGGAAGGTTCGGTGTCTTCGGCGTAGAACCATTCCACGTCGAACGCGCCGGCGTCATCGACACCGTGGTTGAAAATGGTTACTTCAACCGTCACATCATCCCCCGGGCCAACCGGGTTGGGGTCGATGGAGACGTCGGTCACGTAGAGGTTGATACCTTCCGGGGCTTCGTGGTAAAACATCACCGCCGTTTCAGCATCAGGATCATCGTTGTAACGGTATTCCAGACCGTCCGTACCGTCCTGGTTTTCCGTACCGATGGTGCAGCTGTTACCGGCCCAATCAGCGCCATATTCGTCTATCTGGGAAATCATGCTGCCGTCTTCAAACAGGATGGCCTGGAAAGTGACCCACTCGTCGGGATCACCGAAGAATGGAGGCACTTCTATGAAAGAGACGACAAACGCATCCTGATCGTCAATGGTGGTCTCTCCGTACCAGATCTCGCCGCCGCTGGAGGGATCCAGGTCGTCCCAGAACGGAGCGAAAATCCCATTGGGAATGGCGGCGGTTGGGATCGGATCGTTGGAATAGTCGGTTGTGCCATTGCCCTCAAAGGACAGGAAACCGTTAGAACCGATGTGGACACTGGTGTAGTCTTCTTCGTAGAACGTGAAAGTGAACTGCAGGTCGACTTCCTCGGAATCATCGTCACCGAGGGTGATTTCCGTCCCCGAATCAGTGATGTCGATCCAGGAATAGGTCGGGCCGTCATCTTCCGCGCTGTCAATGTAGTAGTAGTCGTACCCGTCCGGGCCGCCTGTCTCATCCAGCTCGCCGGTGTTGGCGGGACGGATGACGCCTTCCTTGACCAGGATTTCATGCTGCAAATCGGTCAGCTCGCCACCCGTCATATACAGCTGCTTCGCATTTTGCAGCAGCGCATAATAAGATGACTTGTCCATGTTGTCCAAGGGACTTGCTACCGCCACCGCCGCAAGGCAGAACGAAAGCAGAACCATGGAGGCCAAGAGACCTTGAACCTTCTTCATGTCTTACTCCTTAGTTGTAGGAAATGTCTGCGTGTTACGTGGGATCCTCTTAGTATCTTAAGCTTACTTCGTTCGCCGAGCTTTGGCGGACCTCCTGAGGAAAGATCAATGCTTCCCGTTTGTTCCCGCGCTATTATGAGGAGAAGGAAGTAATGAACTCCTTCGTCACGTGGTGTGTCTGTCGCATTTCAACAGGCCGCTTATCACTTAAACTACAGTGCTATCTCGAGCCGTGTCAAGGCCTCACCAGGTTTGTCTACTGCCATGTATACAAAGGAGATGTTACAGACGAGGCAACGCTTTCCGCCGAGGATTCAGGCGTAATCAGGTCTCCAGCGTCGGAAGCTTTTCGGAAGTATTCTCCGCGGGAGACAATCTTTAACCCCTCCAAGGGTTACAACTGAGCATGCGTTGTTCCGTATCCCGCCCCTGGATGATGTTCGGCGATTACGGTCAGTCGACTCCAGCATGGTTCTCTCCGGGTGGTTGAGATGATTCTGAAAATACGGGACGATTGCGGCGCTGTAAACCGGAGAATATGAGATTATTCATGTGAAAAGACAGGGAGGGATTGCATTTGCTCCGCAGGTTCGGTTTGACTGCTCGCCTCCGCAGGCGTACTTTCAATTCGGACTGTCGTCATAATTGAACCTACTCTCATTATCCCGTAGCAGACCCTATCACCATAGAACCTGCTGTCATATCGCGAAGCAGACTCTATCACCGTAGAACTTACTCTCATTCCAGCGAAGGCGGGAATCCAGGCAAGGTGCAAGTATATCACATGTTGGCAATTCTGAACCGAAATAGTGTTCAATGAGGGGTTTTCATAGTTAACATATTGTAGTATATAAACATGACTGGATTTACGGCTGTCCTGGTTTACAGGACACCGTATAGGAACCGATCTCATTCCCGCGAAGGCGGGAATCCAGGCAAGGTGCAAGTATATCACATGTTGGCAATTCAGAACCGGAATAGTGTTCAATGCGGAGTTTTCATAGTTACCATATTGTAGTATATAAACATGACTGGATTCACGGCTGTCCTGATTTACGGGACACCGCAAGCTGCACTTCGTTCCGGTTCCAGCCCCCGATCACAACATTCGAGGGCAGGCTCTTCGCTGGAATGAGAGACATCAGAATTCTGCGACAGCCTGCTTCGCGGGAATGAGGTTCATTGGATATTTAGATACCGTCTGAATTGCGAACACACCGGGAGGCGGACATGGCGCGTTACGGATGGATCCTGCTGGCGGGATTGATGCTGGTGACGGCGAGCTACGCTCAGCCCTACGCCAAGGGCAACTGGCTGATCGGCCCCGCCATCGGGGATATTACTCTGGGCGGCTACGATGTGGAGCTGACGGATTCCTCCGGCGCGACAACCACCACGCTTACCGGCAGGGTCGGCATAAAAATTCAGGCCCACACCGGCCTGTTTGTCGTCAAACACCTCAATGTCGGCCTCCTGGTGGACTACGAAACCTACGCCGAGGAATCCCAGCCCACCCCCAACCCCATCAACGCCGACCAGCTCGACGGCTGGGGCGACCTGTTCGTGGGAATCTATGGTCGCTATTACATCCCCGTGGCCGAACGCTGGGCGATCTATCCGGAGCTCGCCTTCGGGTGGGGCGGTTACGAGTCGCTTTCCCAGTACAACGATGACACACGGACAGAGATGAAGCACGAGAGCATCGCTCGCGGCTTCGCCGTCTCCGCCACCGCCGGGGCCGGCTATTTCTTCAGCGAACTGGTCTCGTTTGATATCGCCGTTTCCTATGGCGTCGGCTGGTTGTCCGGCAGCAAGTCGGTCTCCGGTCTGACGGATAAGGATATCGACATCGTGCTTGCCGACGCCAGCTTCCTGTTGGGCGCAACCCTGTTCTTCGGCGACTAATCGGGAATAACGGACTATACAGACTGTTGCACAATAGGAACCGATCTCATTCCAGCGAAGGCTGGAA
>CAZYOC010000142.1:0-11231 GCA_964648415.1 uncultured bacterium
TGAACGATAATGCGCAGCTCAGAACGATTCATAGCTGGCGCAATGGACCACTAGCCGAGCCGCCTTCGTTTTTCGAGGGCGGCTTTTTTAGAATTCCAGGACGTACCGCGCGCCCACAAACAACATGAAGGCCGCCAGCAACAACCGTATCCACAGCGACGGCGCCCGTTTCTGCAACCGCGCGCCCAGGTAACTACCCGCCAGCCCACCCAACCCCAGCGCCAGCCCGAGGGAGTAATCCGGCCCGACCTGATGGCCCAAGGTCCACCCCATCGTCTGCATCACCGTCATCCCCAACGCCCCGACCACCGACGACAGAAAGGTGGCGAACAGCGTCGCGCCGGCAGTGGTATACACCGGCAAGCCGCACACTCCCACCAGGAACGCCGAGGTGAACACCCCGCCGCCGACGCCGTACGCGCCGCCCACCACGCCGACCAGAAATGAGAAAAAGAACACAACCGGCGTCAGCACACCATAGCTTTGTCCGCCAAAGTCAAATCCAAGCCGCCACAGCGTGAGCGTACAGCATTCCACTTCTCCGCTGCGGACCTCCGGCGGGTCAGTTTTCTTTGCGCGCAAACGGGTTCGCAGGAGCAGGATGACGCTCAAAGCCAGCAACACCACTCCCGCGAACAGCTTGAATCGCCCGGCGTCGGCCAGAACCGCCACACGCAGGTACAACCCGATCAGGATGCCCGGGATGGTCCCGGCGGTAAGGATCACCGTCAACGGCCCGGTGAGGCGCTTCTCCTGCCAGTACCGCAGCACCCCGCCCGGCGCAGCGAACACGTTGTACAGGTGATTCGTGGCCGTCACACTCGGCGAGGTTATGCCGAGCACGGACACCTGGAACGGCAGCAACAGAAACGCTCCGGTGACGCCGCCGGTCGACGCCAGCAGAGCGATCCCGAACGCCGCTCCAAACGACAGCCCATGTATTTCCAGCGGGGACATACACCTCCCGGTTGTCGACTCCCAATGCTGCAATATACGGTTTGCTTGATCAATTCAGAAGCTTGAGTCTGAATGATACCATTTGCCCCGGGCAGCGATGAGAAAAAAGCGAAAGGCCCGGACGATTCGTTCATCGCAGCGGTGAATTTGTATCCACGTGTCTCGCATCAAGCTGCCCGGGGCAAATCCGCAAAACGCATTGCGGATCGCTCGCAGCCCCGAATTCGCATCGGAATCGACTTGCGGAACGTTCAGCGCTCTTGTTTTTTAGCTACAACGCTTTACGAGTATTGCATCAACAGGGGGATCTTCACCGTGGAAGCACCCTTTTCCCACGAGCAGTTTATCCAGGTTTTTCATGAGTATAATGTGGCCGTCTGGCCCATGCAGATCGTGCTGTACATCTTTGCCGTGTTCGCCGTCCTGCTGACGTTGAAGCAGAACCGGATGTACGGGATGTTCGCCGGCATCGCGGTCGGCCTGATGTGGCTGTGGACCGGCATTGCCTACCATTGGATGCGCTTCACCGAGATTAATCCCGCCGCCTGGCTCTTCGGCGGGCTCTATGTGGCGCAGGGGGTGATTCTGATCCTCTACGGAGTTCTCCACAAAGACGGTTTCGTGTTCAAATGGCGGCTGTCGGTCAACTGGATCGTGGGCCTGCTGTTCATCCTGTTCGCCACGATTCTCTATCCCGTGCTGGGGATCTATTTCGGCCACACCTATCCGAACAACCCGACCTTCGCGCTGCCCTGCCCGTTGACGATCTTCACCTTCGGCCTGCTGCTGTGGTCGTTGCGGCGAGTGCCCTGGTACGTGTTCGCCATTCCCCTCCTGTGGGCGTTGACCGGTTCCAGGGCGGCGGTCAATTGGGGGATCTACGAGGATTACGGTCTGCTGATCGCGGGTGTGGTTGGTACAGTGCTGCTGATCCTGCACAACCGCAAGATCAGGGAAGCGGAGAAAAGCGCCAGGCTGGTCGAAAAACCTCCCATGACACCCAAAGCAGTGATCACCGAGCCGGAAGAGGCGGATCCGAAGCTGAAGCGGGAGCAAGAACGAGAGCGAGAGCGAGAATAGGAAACTCGTTTCCGTTGATCGTCTGTTCGCCTTACTATGATTATACTGATGCTCGATCGTTATGTCCCGTGACGTCATCCCCAGCACAGAGCCTGCCCTCCTGCTTTTGTCGGGGGCGGGGATCTACTCCCTTTCCGGCTCCGATGAGGCATTATTTTCAAGCATCCGTACAACAATCGGGAGACGATACCATGGCAGCAAACTCCGCCACCCCTTTACACGTCACACCTATCGGCCGCATCCGTACGCCGTTCACCGAACAGGCGGGCACGCCGATTCAACCCTGGTACGGCCGCGACGTGGAGGGCCGGGTTGAGCTCGAGGAAGCCTACCGGGACGCCCTGGCCGATCTGGACCGATTCGACCGGGTCTGGCTGCTGAGCTGGCTGGACCGTGCCGGCGACTGGACGCCGAAAGTGGTTCCTTACCGGGATACGGTGGAGCGGGGCCTGTTCTCCACCCGTGCGCCACGTCGTCCCAACCCCATCGGCCTGCATCTGGTGGAGGTGGCGGGTGTCGAGGGGAGCACGTTGATCGTGCGCGGTGTGGACCTGCTGGACAACACGCCGATCCTGGACATCAAGCCCTACGTGCCCCGTTTCGAGGCCGTGACCGAGAGCCGCGCCGGCTGGCTGGATGACCTTACCGTAGACCGTGAAGAAGCGGATGAGCGGTTTGAGGAGTAGTCGCCTTCATGAATGGGGAATGCGACCGGAAAATGGGACTGCTACCTATTCCGTCGGTGGGAACTGCAGTGCAGAAAATGGGACTGCTACCTTTTCCGCTTTAGTGTCATTCCTGCGAAAGCAGGAATCCAGCGTGTGCATCCATGACAACGAAGCAGTGATGTCCCCCACCCGCTACCGGCAACACCGAGTGTCATTCCTGCGAAAGCAGGAATCCAGACTGGTTGACATACTACATCATGTCAACTAAAAATACCAAACGTTGAATCCAATCCTGTTACTGAGTTGCTAAGATATTGTATTCTTGAACCATGCCTGGATTCCAGCCTTCGCTGGAATGAGAGACATCAGAATCCGTGCAACAGGCCCTATATATCCCAACGGCCCCCCTATATATCCCAACGGCCCCCCTATATCCCAACGGTCCCCCCGCCTCCCCGAGTGTGAAACCGTCACACCCCTCTCACTCCGGAATGCGTTTCTTGTAACCAGGACTTCGATCACGATGCGAAAACCGAGCGGAAAAAACTGCCATTCGCGATGCCTGATTCGTTGCTCTGTAGCGCCGGAACACACGGCCCGCAGGGTACACAGAGCCGAAACAACAGCGAGACCCAAAAACAGCGACTCAACCTCAAGCTCTACTGAAAGAATGCCTGAACAGGAGCTGCAAGATCAACAGAAACAATTACTTTAATTGGCAATCATACTTGCGTTACCAACACATTTTCTCAGATATTCCACTCCCCAACTTATGAGAAGCAGTACAGTTCGGTGGGTGGGAACGCAACTTGCTCCGAGTTTCACATACTCCGCAAGTGGCGCGTGGCAAGGATCTAACGGGACCGGGACGATGGAACGACACTGGATAGCGATCACATGTATACTTCTCCTGCTCCCTCTGGCGCTGGCGGATGCGAAGCCGCCCGAGGGGGAGACGGTCACGGTGACGGTCGAGGAGGGCCAGGGTGTCCGTGACCTCGCGGCGCTCTACCTGGGCGACGCCGACCTGTGGGAGGACATTCTCGACGCCAACGACCTCAAGAAGCCGGAGCAGGTTGAAGCCGGCATGGCGCTTCTCATTCCGGCGACCGACATCTCCCGCGCCGTGGTCGCCATAGATGAAGCCTCCGAGACGATCCAGCAGGCCGCACAGCTCGGCGCCCGGGTCTACGCACCGCGTGAGCTGGACAAAGCCACAAGCCACCTCAACGATGCCCACCAGAAGCGTCTCGACCGGGAGTGGAGCTACGCTTCCGAACTGGCCGCCGCTGCGAAGGTCGCCGCTCAGGAAGCGGTGCAGATCAGCGAGAAAAACCGCAACATCCCGGCGCAGGCGGTGATCCTCTACGCCGAGGGCCGGGTCGAGCTGATGAAGGCCGGCGACATGGTGTTCAACAGCGCGCAGGGCCTGGCCACGCTGGGCGAAGAGGACCGGGTGCGGACCTTCCACGGTTCCTTCGCCAACCTTCAATTCCGTGACGGGACCATCGTGCTGATGGGCCAGAACGCCCAGGTGCAGCTCGAGCTGGTCCGTGTCGACGCTCACGATTACCAGTTCAAATCCGTGGTGCGCGTGATCGAGGGCCGGGTCACGGTCATCAAGGACAAGACCGTGGCGGACATGGAGCGCTTTACCGTGGTCACCGACGAAGCTCAGTTCGGCGGAAAAGCCCCGTATTACACCGTAGCTCGACTGCCTCAGAAGACCATGCTGTCCTGTTTCGAGGGGGCGCTGACGGTCACCGCGGGCGACAACGAGGTCGCGGTGGAAGCCGGTTTCGGCATTGTCGCACGCAAGAAGGGCGCGTTGGATTCTCCCCAGAAGTTGCCCGCCATCCCGAAACTGGACGAGCCTGCCGAAGAGGCCACTGTCTACAACGAGACGACCACTCTGACCTGGTCGCCCCTGGACGGGGTGGATCAATACCGCGTGGAGACGGCGAAGGACCGGCAGTTCCGTGAGCTGACCCGCAGCGCCAGCGGGATTCAACTCGCGCAGTTCGAGCTGGAAGACCTGAGCGACGGCGACCTGTTCTGGCGTGTCGCCGGGGTGGCCATCAACGGCGTCGCGGGTCATCCCAGCGCGCCGCGCATGCTGACCGTAGCCATCGACCATGACCCGCCCTTCCTGTCGCTGCACCAGCCGCAGGACGGCGCGATTGTGCGGGAGGGCAGCGTCGAGGTGGCCGGCGTGACTGAAACCGGCATGCAGATGTACGTCAAGGGCTACCCGGTGGATGTGCGGGAGGACGGCTCCTTCACCACGGCGGTGAAGCTGAACGACGGCGACAACGAGATCCGGGTGCGAGTGATCGATCCGGCGGGCAACGAGACTCTGGATTCGGTGACGGTAACCTGGTTCGCCAACGAGACCATCCCGTTGAGCATGACCGCCGGTGTGGCCGAGCTTGGTCCGAACACCTTCCTGAGTCAGCATCCCAAGGTATCACTGCACGGCGAAACCAGCCCGCTGGCGACGGTGGAGGCCGCATCGCGCCAGAGCGGCTACACCAACCGCAGCATGGCCAACGATGAGGGCGACTTCCTGGTCAACGTGGAACTGCGCGAAGCTACGGAGGTCTTCGACCTCCTGATCACGTCACCCTCCGGCCTGATCCTGCCGGACAGCTGCACCATCACGGTGGACACGATTCAACCGGTGATTGTTTTCGACGAGCCCCCGCCCGCCACCACCAGCGGCAAGACATTGACCCTGAGCGGCCGGGTCGAGGGCGGGGTCACGCTGTTGATCAACCGTGACGGCGCCCGGCTGGACGACGAAGGCCGTTTCAACGAGAGCCTGCGGCTGGACCAGGGGAAGAACGAGATCACGCTGGAGGCGTACGACGAGGCCCGCAACCCGGCCATCCGTCACCTGACCGTCGAGCTGGACACCCGGCCTCCGGAACTGGTGAGGGCGCTGGTGGACCCGTTAGCTGTATCCGGCGGGGAGCTGGTGCGGGTGACGGTGAAGGTCGAGGATCCCACCGGGATGCACGAAGCCGCGCCCTTCATTATTCAAGTCGACGAGTACCGGTACACCGGGGCGCTGAAGCTGTCGAAAGCCTATAACGATTATCGCGGTACGGTGCGCATCCCCGCAGGGGTGAAAGGGCCGGTCAGACTGGTCCTGGTACGCATCGAGGACTACAATGGCAACCGCCGGGATTACAAGTTTTAACACGGAGACGGGGCATGAAACGCCTGTTCAGGATACTTTTCCATACCCGGGTCGCGGTCGTGATAACCGCGCTGCTCTGTGTGTTCGGAGCGGACGCAGCCCACGCCGATGATGTCGCCAACTTCGTCACTTACGGCCCCGAAGCCGGGACCAAAGAGGGCGACGACGACTTCACCCAGGTGATCTATTTCTTCGTTCCCGCCGACGTGACCGACAGCCTCTGGCTCCGCATCTA
The DNA here is from genome assembly GCA_964648415.1 of uncultured bacterium. GTDB lineage: Bacteria > Electryoneota > Electryoneia > Electryoneales > Electryoneaceae. The sequence continues at coordinate 6,143 of CAZYOC010000142.1, forward strand.
CGATCCCGACTGCGGTGGCAACCACGATTCGCGCTATTACAAGACCTACGACACCCGGACCCGGTTCAGCTTCTACGGCGGCGAGGAGGCCAGCACCTATCCCGGCAGCGACAGCCCGGACCCGGTGGACAACGCTCTCAGCGCCGGAACCCTGCTGTTCCAGCAGACCTACGGCGACGAGCCCTTCATCGACAAGACCTGGCAGCCGGTGGTCACATTCAGCGCCGCCCGGGGCGAGAACCTGGGCGACAGCCTGCGCGCCTTCAAGCTCGTGGTGCAGGGCCTCAGCGGAGACGACGCCAACATCTACAACGCCGAACTGAGCCGCAAACCCAAGCGCAGCGCACCGGTGGCCGGCGTGGAAATGTTCACCTTCGAGCCCTCCATCCGTCTGCCCTGGCGTGGGGTGTTCGCGGAAATGAAGTTCCACATTCCAGACACCATCGGCCAGATCACCGTCCACAATTTCGACCTGACCAAGGCGGACATGACGGTGGAGACCAAGTTCCGCTCCTCGCTGGTCGTGGACCCTTCCGGGCAGGACGAGTGGATCAACACCACAGTTGAGCTGATTGAACGCGAGAAGGGCGTGTACGGCGCGCTGGCGTTTGAGGGCGGCGAAGAGATGCCCAACGACGCCACCTTCTTCGTCACCACCGAGTCCGGCAATACACTGCCCATCGAGCTGCCCATCCGGCTGCGGAAACGCAACCACCGGCCGACCATCTCCTACGACATCGAGCCGCTGGGCGACTGCCGCTCCATGTTGTTCGACGCCTCCCGCACCTTCGACGAGGACAACGATCCGCTCAAGTACGCCTGGTTCTTCGGCGACAGCGCCATCGGGACCGGCATGCGGACCACGTACACCTTCGACGGCCCCGGCGATTATTACGTTGAACTGATCGTCAGCGACGAGTCCGGCCATGTAGGCAACAGCTCCCTCGAGGAGTTCCTGGTCCATGTAAATTACCCGCCGGAAGCCGACGCGGGCATTGACCTGACCACGCCGCCGCGCCGGCCGCTCGGTTTCGACGCCTCCAACTCCAGCGACACCGACAACGATTCGCTGAGCTTCTCCTGGTCGTTTGGCGATGGCGAATACGGCGAAGGCGAAAAGCCGGTGCATTCCTACGAAAACCCCGGCAGGTATACCGTGGTGCTGCATGTCGAGGACAACTCCGGGCAGCCCTGCAACCATGACAGCGACACATTGACAGTCTGGGTGAACGCGCGGCCGTTGCTGAACATCGGGCCCGACCGCACCGCCTCCCCCGGCGACACGTTGACCTTCGCGCCGGTGATGTCGCAGGATCTGGACGGCGAGATCGTCACCCACCGCTGGGACATGGGCGACGGGACCACGCTGGAAGGCGACACCGTGCGACACAGCTACGCCGCCAACGGCGCGTATACCGTGATCTGCACCTCGGTGGACAACGCCGGTACCGGCAACAGCGAAACCACCGACACGCTGCTGGTGCATGTGAACGAAAAGCCCGTAGCTGCGGCGGGCGGTGACAAGAAGGGAGCGGCGCGGGAAGAGATCCAGTTCGACGCGAGCAACTCGTTCGACTCCGATGGGCGCATCATCCGCTTCGAGTGGGATTTCGGCGACGGCTACGTGATGACCGGCCCGCACTTGACCCACGTTTACACCAAGCCGGGCGAATATTCCGCCGTGCTCACCGTGCAGGATGATTCCCGCACCTCCACCGATACCGATACCGACACCATCAACGTGTTCATCAACCAGCCGCCGGTGGCGGTTGCCGGGCCGGACACGCTGATCACCGCCAGCGAGCTGCAATTCGACGGGACTCAGTCCAGCGACGCCGACGGTGAGATCATCGAGTACCGCTGGCAGTTCGGTGACGGCGCCACGGGCCGCGGGCCTGCGCCGACCCATATCTACCGCAATCCGGGTGTGTTTACCGTGACGCTGACGGTGAAGGACAATTCCGGGACGTCCTCCGATGAGGCCAGCGATCAGCTCACGGTGGAAGTGAACCACCAGCCCCTGGCCGACGCCGGGCCGAGCCACGTGGTCGCGCCGGGGCAATCGGTCACCTTCAGCGGCGGCTCTTCCATTGATCCCGACGGCGATGTGGTCCACTGGGAGTGGGATTTCGGCGACGGAACCACCTCGGAAACGCCCGAAGCCGCTCCGGTAGAAGAGGTAAAAGAGACTGAAGCGCAGCCCGAACCGGAAACCGTGCCCGACTCCCTGCTGGAAGTGGCGGAAGAAGACACCACAGTCGCCGCGGACAGCCTGGTAGTGATGGAGACCGAGGAAGAAGAGCAGCCGGAAGAAGCGCCGCTGCCGGAGCCCAAACCGAAGCGTAAGCCCGGCGGCACGCCGAACCCGACCCACACCTATACTCAACCCGGCCAGTACACCGTGCTCCTGACCGTGCGGGACAACACCGGCCATGAGGAAGCCTGGGGCGTGGACGAGACCTATGTGACGGTGAACGAGGCGCCGGTGGCCAACGCGGGCGGTGACCGCAGCGGCGCGCCGGGCGTGGAGATGACCTTCAGCGCGAGGCGGTCCTACGATCCCGACGGGGAAATCGTCGGCTTCTACTGGGACTTCAGCGACGGCGAAAAGACCAGCCAGGGCGCAACCGTGAAGCGCACCTTCGATACGCCCGGCCTCTACACCGCCACACTGACCGTGCTCGACAACGCGGGAGTCGCCAACAGCAGCGCCTCCGACCGGGTCGAGATCCTGATCAACTCCCAGCCGGTGGCCAAGCCCGGCCCGAGTGTGCAGACCTGCCAGACGACGTTGACCTTCGACGCCAGCGGGTCGTTCGATCCCGACGGCCAGGTGCTTTTGTACACCTGGGACTTCGGCGACGACACCCCGCAGGCCCGGGGCGTGCAGGTAACGCATACCTACCGAAAGGGCGGGAAGTATCCGGTCACGCTGACCGTGGACGACGGCATGGGACTCAAGAACTCGGTGGCCGTCGCCTCGCTGACCGCCACCATCAACCAGCCGCCCATCGCCAGCGCCGGCGGAGCGATCTCCTCCTGCGCGGGCGAGATGATCTTCTTCGACGGCAGCCTGTCGCGTGACCCCGAAGGCGGGCCGTTGAAATACTCCTGGGACTTCGGCGACGGGACCCAGGCGCAGGGCATGAACCCGGCGAAACGCTACGAACGCGGCGGGACCTACCAGGTGGTGCTCACGGTGGAAGACGCCTCTGGACTCGAGTGCAACCGCGCCTCGACACAGCTCACGGTAACTGTGGGCGAATCCCCCGTGGCCGACGCCGGCCCGGACATCGTCGCCTGCGCCAACTCGGAGGTCCATTTTGACGGCACCCGGTCCTACGACAGCGACGGGCTGGTGAACGAGTACCACTGGGACTTCGGCGACGGCTCCACCCGGCTTGGCCCCACCCCGGCGCATACCTTCCAGCAGGCGGGCGAGTACCGTGTCCTGCTGACCGTCACCGGCGACCAGATGGGCGAATGCGACAACACCAGCACGGATGAACTGCTGGTCACCGTCTACGAAGCCCCGGGCGCGGTGATCGACGCGCCGGAACTGGTCGCCAAGGGCGATCCGGTGACCTTCAACGCCGGGCGGTCGTCCTCCGGCGGCGCGACCATAACGGGCTACGAGTGGAACTACGGCGACGGCCACAGCGGCGACAGCGAAATCGAATCCCACGCTTACGAAGAGCCGGGCGTGTATTACGTGTCACTGACCGTGACCACCAACTCCGAAGCGAGCTGCAACCGTAGCGCCGCCCAGCAGGTGGTGAAAGTCAACGCCCGTCCCGAGGCGATCGCAGGCGACGACCGCTTTGTCGGCATCGGGCAGGATGTGATCTTCGACGCCAGCCGGTCTCGTGACATCGACGGCGCCATCACAAAATACATGTGGGACTTCGGCGACGGGACTGAAGAGGAAGGCATCCAGGTGCGTCACCGGTTTGAATCCGGCGGCGATTACCCCGTGGTGCTGCATGTTATCGACAACACCGACGTGGCCAACAACTGGGATATGGATACCGTGCTGGTGGCGGTGAACCGTACCCCGGCGCCGACCATCGAAGGACCGTTCTGGGCGTGTGTGGGCGAGGAGCTGAGCTTCACCGACGCCACCGGCTCGGACAGCCTGGTGAGCTGGCAATGGGATTTCGGCGACGGCAACCGGAAGAAAGGCCGTGACGTGACCCACAGCTACCGTCGCCCGGGCACGTACCTGGTGACGCTGCTGGTGAACGACGGCAAAAAGGTGAGCAACTCCCTGGTCCAGACCGCCCACCAGATCACGGTGAACGACCCGCCGGTGGCGGTGGCGGGCAAGGATATTGCGGTGAGTCCGGGTAAAGAAGTGACCTTTGACGGCAGCGGGTCACACGATTACGACGGCCAGATCCAGGCCTACCACTGGGCGTTCGGCGACGGGACTGAAGCGCGAGGCGAACAGGTCACTCACACCTTCGCCAAAACCGGCCTGTACACCACCGTGCTGACTGTGACGGATAACGCTCAGGGCAACTGCACCTCCTCCACCGATACGGTGCTGGTGAAGGTGAACACGCCGCCCGAGATCGAGGTGGGACAACGTGAGCGCGAAGCCTTCGCCGGCGGCGCGAACGACGCGATCCTGTTCGACGCGAGCGCGTCGACCGATCCCGACGGCGACCCGTTGACGTTCCTGTGGGAGTTCGGCGACGGTTCTTCAGGTAGCGGCCCGAAGGTGCGCCACGCCTTCGCGCAGGCGGGAGTCTACCGGGTGAAGCTGACCGTGGACGACGGCACCGGCCTCGATACCGGCGTCGCCACCACCGAGATTATTGTGACGGTGAAGGAACGGTAGAGTCTTTCATAGGGAACTCATTGTGAAGTAAGCAAGCGTTTCGGGATAAACCACGACCACTTCCCACGTACCCTAAACCCTTGTTTTTTTATTTTTCGCATCAGCTGCTGGTTTTTCTTAGCCCAGAATACACTCCAATAGCAGAATTATAAAATCTGACCCAAGTACTTGACAGGTACTCTTTGCAAATGTATATAGTCATTCTCGGAAATATGTCGTCATAGCACATATGGATTTTACTTTTTC
>CAZYOC010000143.1:0-11225 GCA_964648415.1 uncultured bacterium
CATCAGAATTCGTGCAACAGGCCCTATAGTGGTTCTTGCAAAGAATCGAACACACTAAGATTCTTAAGTACTTGTTTATTCTGGATTCACGGCTGTCCCAAACTACGGGACACCGCAAGCTTCACTTCGTTCCGGTTCCTGCTTTCGCAGGAATGACATCATGGAACATTTCATTCGAGAATTACCATATTTGTTTGGAACGACTTTCTACGGTTATTGACGAGGCAAAGGAACGAAACCATGCTCGAGACCACACCCCGGCAGATCACCATTCAAACCCAGGTCAGTCTCCCGGACCCGGTGAAGCTGGAACGCTTTAAGCGGACGCCGGACGTGGGGCCGCGGGTGTTGTTCTTTTCCGGCGGCAGCGCGCTCAAGGACTTGAGCCGGGTGCTGGTTACCTACACCCACAACTCCATTCATCTGATCACCCCGTTCGATTCGGGCGGCAGCAGCGCGGTGTTGCGTAAGGCGTTCGGCATGCTGTCTGTGGGCGACATGCGCAACCGGCTGATGGCGCTCGCGGATCAGAGCGTGTCGGGCAACCCGGCGATTGTGCGGCTGTTCGCCTACCGGCTGTCGAAGGACGCCAATCCGGGCGAACTGCGCGACGAGTTGCGCAGTATGCACGAGGGCGGGCATCCATGGGTCGCGGCGGTGCATGATCCCATGCGCAAGCTGATCCGTAACCATATCGGGTACTTTATTAACGCCATGCCGGACGCCTTCGACCTGAAAGGCGCCAGTATCGGCAACCTGATTCTGGTTGGTGGCTACCTGAACAACGGGCGCCATATCGACCCGGTGATCTACCTGTTCAGCAAGCTGGCGGAGGTGAAGGGTGCGGTGCGGCCGGTGGTCAGCGCGGACCTGCATTTGGCGGTGGAGCTGGAAGACCCGAAGAACGCCGGGCTGAGCGATGATCAGCTCTTCGGCAACGGAGCGCCCCGCGGACCGGTCATCGTGGGACAGCACCAGATCACCGGCAAGGAGACCACACCGCTCACCTCGCCGATTCGCCGTCTCTATCTCAGCCGTGAACTCGAGGAGTACAAGCCGGCCTGGGTAGCGCTCCGGGACAAAGTGCGTGAGCTGATCCGGCAGGCGGAACTGATTGTCTTTCCCATGGGCAGTTTTTACAGCAGCGTACTGGCGACCCTGATGCCGGATGGAGTGGGCGAGGAGGTCGAGGCCAATCCCGCCCCGAAGATCTACATTCCGAATACAGGGATCGATCCGGAGCAGCTCGGGTTGACGGTGGACCGTGAAGTGGAACTGCTGAACCGAACCCTCCGCTTAGGCGGCGCGAAGAGAGACAATGTCGTTGATTTTGTGCTGGTGGACTCCGAGCACGGCTACTATCATCGTGAGCTCAGCAAGGAACGGATTTCTGAACTGGGGCCGCGTGTGATCGATATGCCATTGGCGATGCAACCCGGTTCGGAGAAACTGGATGCCGCTCCTCTGGCGAGTGCGCTTCTATCCTTGCTGTAAGAAACGGTTCTTCTCAGAGACTGGAGTATACTCGCACTGTGAGGATCCTAACAGAATTCTCACTTGCGAGCCCGATTTTGAGTGGAGTATTTTCATAGCATTAAGGAGCGGCTAAGCCATTCCCTCGCATGTTGAGACGGAGGTTCTCATGACGGACCGGGAAAGCGACAAGCAGGTCATCGAGTTAAAGGGCAGCTTTGACCTTCATAGTGTGATCGGGTTTCTTGAAGACCTGACCGAGTCTCTGAAAAAGGAGAACTCGGTGTATGTGCAGAAGGGCGACGCGTATGTGACACTGAAGCCGGCCACGGAAATCGAGGTCGAGGTGAAGGCGTCGCAGAAGGAAGACAAGGAAAAGTTCGCGTTCTCCATGTCGTGGAAGCGGGTGGTCCCGAAGGAGACAGAGAAGCTGACCATGACGGTCAGCGCCAGCGAGCCGAAGATCGAGCCGAAACCGGAGAAGAAGGAAGAGGCTCCGGAGGCATCGGGGAATAACCATCATCCGGAGAAAGAGAAACCGGCGGCGAAGAAATCCACCGCCGGTAAATCGACAAAGCTGAAATCCACGACGAAGAAGAAAACGAAGGCGTAGCGCCCTCGTTGCAAAGCAAGCCTCCAGCGCCTTTCCGTACCCGGAAGGGCGTTTTTCTTTATCGGTGTCAGGGACTTTTCAACCACCCTGTGCGATGCGCAACCCATACCAGTGAATCCCGCTGAAAAGGGGGCTGTGACCTTTTCAAACCGCGCTACACACCTCCTGACCCATCCGCGAAACAGGCGGCATGGACCGGTTTGCTGTGCGCTTGAGGGCGGTCTGGAATCACAATCAGCGATGGATAATACCGGACGAATCTGCGGTGTGCGTAGTAAAGCAAGCCGGGATAGATGGATGCTTGAAAACCATGTCTTGTTAAGCTGGAACCGGAGGAGATCCCCGCCTGCGCTGGGGATGACAGCGTTGTGCGCTTTCGTTTTTTGTGCTTTGGACCACTCGTATTCTGAGGCCATTTCTTGAGTTGGTTTCACGCAATGCGAAGCTCGCCATTCATGCTACAGCTTCGTGCCGGCGATAATCAGTTGAAATGGACGCTATACCGGGAGATGCAGAGAATAGCCACAACAGCGTTTCAGGATTGTCTATGTAATAGTATATATTACAACCAATTAACGGGCGTAGATGTCAAGCTGCGCCTTATGGCTCCCGGGTGCGATTTTTTCAGGAATTCTCTTCCGGCTTATGGTTTTCTGATCAAATCGCCTTATCTTGTTAACATCGCTCCCGTAGAATAGCTTCGCAGTGTGGATGAAATCGACCACCAGTCAACCGGGAGGGCCTGCATGAGCCCGAAAAAGAGTTCCGCCTCGACCCCAGCAACCAAAACAAAAACCGCCGCAAAGCCAAGCAAGTCCTCATCGTCGCCGAAATCGACAACCAAGAAGAGCACCACAAAGAAAACTGCACCAGTAAAGAAAAAAACGGCTACAGCAAAGAGCGCAAAGCCATCGGCGAAGAATGGTAACGGCAACCTGACCGCCACCCCGGTCCTCGAAGTCGCGCCGTTCGAGTCCAAACCGGGCGAAGTCGATCTACGGAAGATCTTCGTGCTCGACACCAACGTGCTGCTGCATGACCCCACCGCCATCCGGCGGTTCGACGAGCATGACCTGATCCTGCCCATTACCGTAATCGAAGAAGTCGATCAATTCAAGAAGGGCGCCGACACGTTGCACTTTAACGCTCGCGAGGTGGCGCGGCAGCTTGATGACCTGGCCGCTCACGGGCGCATGGACGGCGAAGGCGTACCGTTGGGCGACGGCCATGGCCGTATCCGCATCATCGTCGGCGGCAAGCTGCATGAACGTGTGCGGTCCACCTTCCTCCATGATAACCCGGATCACCGCATCCTGTCCGCCACTATCAAGGTGCAGGAACGGTTTCCGGAACGGGATGTCATCCTGGTGTCCAAGGACGTGTCGCTTCGTTTGAAGGCCCGCAGCCTGGGCATGGTGGCGCAGGATTACGAAAACGACAAGGTGCCGGCCCTGGATAAGCTGTACAAGGGACGCTTTGTATTGGAGGGGGTGGATGATACGCTGATCGACCGTCTCTTCATGATGCCGTTTTCCGTACCCGTGGAAGAGTTCGGGATCGACATACCCACACCCAACGCCTATTTCATCCTGCGCGGCATGTCCAAGAGCGCTATCGCCCGGTACGACGCCAGCGAGAACGCCCTGGTGCGGGTGGAGAAACGCACCGCTTTCGGCATCTACCCGCGCAACAGCGAGCAGACGTTCGCACTCGATGCGTTGACCAATCCGGACATCCAGCTTGTCACCCTGTCCGGCAAGGCGGGTACGGGCAAAACGTTGCTGGCGCTGGCGGGAGCGCTGGAATCGCGACGCCGGTATCACCAGATCTTCCTGGCGCGGCCTATCATCCCCCTGTCAAACCGGGACATCGGCTACCTGCCGGGCGACATTCAGGATAAAATCGCGCCCTACATGCAGCCGCTCTGGGACAATCTGGGGGTGATCCGGAGCCAGTTCAAGGGCAACGATCCCGCGCAGGCGACCATACAGAACATGCTGGATCACGAGAAACTGAAGATCAGCGCGCTGGCGTACATCCGGGGCCGCAGCCTGAACCAGATTTATTTTATCGTGGACGAAGCCCAGAACCTGACCGGCCACGAGGTGAAGACCATCATCACCCGCGCCGGCGAAGGCGCCAAGATCATCTTCACCGGCGATCCGCACCAGATCGATTCGCCCTACCTGGATTCGCGCTCCAATGGCCTCACACGGCTGATCGACAAGATGAGAGGGCAGGAGATCTACGCGCACGTAACGCTGGAGAAAGGCGAGCGCAGCCTGTTGTCCGATCTGGCGTCTGATTTATTGTAGTGTTCCCCGGTATGCGTCTCGATGGGGGCGCGCCTATTGTCGAGCATGGAACCATTTCGTAAGCTAACCCTGAGCCATGGAAGGTTCGGGGTTAGCTTTTCACGAACCCGCATATTTCACGAATCAGAGGGTATGGCCCGGTTTTGGGCGTATCGGACCATGCGAACTTAAGCCGAAAAGTCCCATTTTAAACACAAGAAGAGAGCACGATGCAGCAGCAGAATTTCGACACGATACGGCGGTGGTATCGCAGTTACATGGCCGGTTTCACAAACCACAGCTCCGAGTTGGCGGGTATCATCGGAGTCAAGCTGGGGCATATCGAGCGTGTGGTCAAAGAGATGGATGCGTTGACAGGCACGCTGGACCTCACAGCGTCCGACCGCCTGCTGGCCCGCACCATCGCGCAGCTTCATGATGTCGCCCGGCCCCGCCAGCTCGAAGAGTACGGCACCTTCGAGGACGCCAAATCCGAGAACCACGCGCTGCTGGCTGTCAGGATTATCAACGAAGAGAAGGTGCTGGATCATCTGCCGTCTGATGAACAGGAGCTGATCCGCACCGCCATCGCCAATCATAACCGGTACGAGATCGCCGACGACCTGGACGACCGTACATCACTCTTCTGCAAATTGATCCGTGACGCCGACAAACTCGATATCTGGCGCGTCTTTATCGAAGCGGAGCAGGACCCCGACTCGCCGGAAAGCACGACCATTTTCTTCAATCTGCCGGAAAAACCGGAGGCGACGCCGGTTGTGGTGGAGGCGATTCGTAAACGACACGTCGCAGAGTACCGGGTTCTTAAGACTCGGAACGATTTCCGGCTGCTGGTCCTGGGCTGGGTTTATGACTTGAGCTTCCCTCACAGCCTGCGGTGTGTGCGGGAGCGAGGGTATGTTCAGACGCTGGCGGACAAGCTGCCCGATACACCGTCGCTGAACGACCTGGTGGCGCAGATCACCGGCCACATGGCGCACCGCATCGAGGGCGGGACGAGTTCAAAACGCATTACGGCGAACATGGAAGGAGCGCATGGCTGAGCGAAGAGTCGGCATCGTTGGCGGCGGGATCGCCGGGTTGTGCGCAGCGCTGGAAGCACGTGCAGCCGGGGCGGAGGTGGTCGTGCTGGAAGCGATGCAGCACCTGGGCGGACGCGCCGGCGGCGGTGAGGGCTGGGACACCGGCCGCCACCTCGCTACCAGCGCCTACAGCGAATTCTTCTGGCTGCTCGACCAGCTCGGCACACGCGACAAGGTGATCTTGAAACCCCTGGCGTTGGGGGTATTGCTGGACAAACGCCGGCCCTACTGGCATTTTCACCATCCCCTGTTCGGCTCGCTGGCGGCGGCGACCACTCTGCTGGGCTCCTCGCTGCTTCCCTTCGGGAGCCGGTTCGAGTCCCTCTTCGCTGTGCTCCGATCCCTCAAACGCGCGTTGCCGGAACCGAGCGACGATGAGCTGATCGGCGATGGCGAGGACCGTTTCATCCCGATCCCCGGCGGAACAGTCGCCGATCTGTTCGAGCAGACCCGCTGGCCGAAAGCCTTTGCCCGCCGGATCGGACGCCCCCTGGCGAGGTCTGTGTTTAACCTGTCCCACGAAGAGGCGGCGGAAGCACCGTTTGTGACTGTCCTGAAGCGTACCCTGGAAGCCAAACCGCAACGCGCCGGGTGGGTGGTGGGCGGTACGGCGTCGCTGATTTCCGAGCCGGCGCCGGCTGTGCTCGCGGAGCGCGGTGTTCAGGTTCGGCTCAGGAGCCTGGTGAGCGGGTTCGAGAAAATGGAGAAGGGCTGGCGTATTCACACCGGAGCGGGTGGCGATCTTGACGTGGATGCGGTTGTGTTCACGGCTCCGTTCAACCGGCTGGGGATGCTCACCGAATGTGAACCGTTGAAGCATCTGGCCGATGCGACCGCGGCGGGCAAGGTGGAGGGCCGGACCATTGTCACCTGCCGGGCGCGGGTTGAAGGAGTGGATCCGGCGCATGGCCCCCTCGCGGAACTGAGCGAGGAGGATCCGGCCTGGTTCGTTGAACCGCATCCGGAAGACGGTGTGCTGTTGGAGAGGGTGGTCAGCGGACTGGACAGCTCGACGACGGTGGATCGTGACGGGATGGCGAAGGAGTTCGTCAGGCTGGCGGCGAAGTATTTCCGTGTGGAGGTGGATCCCGGCGCGGTGGAGATCAAACCCTATATCCACGCCACCCCCTCGCTGAAGCCGGGCCTGCCGCGGCCTGTGTTACGACAGGCGGAGGGATTCTACTACGCGAGCGACTGGTCGGCGACCGGGTTACCGGCGACGATGGAGTCGGCGGCGCGAGCGGGACGCGCCGCGGGACGCGCCGCTGCGAACTGGTAAACACAGGAAACGAAAGCATGCAGAAAGATGCGTTTGATCAGGCGGTGGATTTGCGTAACTACCCTGAGATTGGTAGGTTATTAGATGAGCGTCCCGGACGGCTGCGCAAGTTGATATCTCGTTTGCACGAGACCGGCGAGCATCGGTTGCAGGCGACGTTGGAGGCTTACCAGATCGCCGCCCAGGTGCTGGACCGGGAGAAAATCCTGGATCACGCCCGCCGTTTGATGTGGATACTGAACGAGGAATCGGGGAACAATTGTCCGAATGCGGCGCTGGCGCTGGCTCATATCGCGCAGGTATTACCGGGGGATATCGCACCGCATATGCCTGTATTGCGGGTGTACGCCGATGATCCCTCACCGCAACTGCGCGAGCCGGTGCGCCAGGCGATCAGCATGATTCGCCGGGCGGCTCTGCGCGAGGGCATCGAGCTGGACTGACTCGCACAGGAACAGCTGTGTCTTAACGCTCTGGATTCAACAGCAGGAGTTTCTTGAAAAAATGATTTTCCAAAGATCTGCCATGCAAACAGCGTAAAGAACTGGTGACATTCCAGCTTAAGCATGGGGTATGATGTAGTATTCTGACACAAGATGTTTCGAAGGGGCGGGCTCCCGGCGAGCTGCTCAATGAGAACGTATGTCTTACAGTCCCCACAAAAGCGGCTTTTGTCCGGGGAGCGAGGCTGATGCAATACGCGACACTGAATTCTTACAACAACCGCATGCTTCGTGTCTTGATACACATCGAAGCCAATCTTGCCGGTGATCTGGATCTGCACACGCTGGCGAAGATAGCCAACTATTCTCCTTTCCATTTCCACGAGGTATTCTGCTCCGTCATCGGAGTGACTCCAGGTAAGTACTGCTTGCAGCGGAGGATGGCGCTGGCCGGTGTGTTGCTGCGGAAATCCAGCCAGCCGGTCGGTGAGATCGCCTTCAGTTGCGGGTACAAGGACGCCACTTCTTTCAGCCGCGCCTTTCGCAAGGAAAACGGGTCCCCCCCGCGTAAGTATCGTTCGATGGTATCTGAAAGGAAGAACCCATCTATGGCTGCTGTCAAACCCGCCAGGATCCAGTATATGCAGGAAGCGCCACATGACCAGGTGGGGATCCTGAGCGGTGTCGTGGAAACAATTCCAGAAATCTATGTCGCTTACATGGAAAGCAATGAAAACTGTGAGACATCTCAGAAAGGCTTCAGCCGCCTGGTGGAAATGCTCGACGGGGAGGGAGCGTTCCAGGTTTCCCCCTTACGGCTTTCGTTGTATTTCATGGACCAGAAGACTCACTCCATGCTGGATGATAAGTACGAGTGCTGTGTGCTGATCAACAAATCCCTGCCCTCTGATCAGACCATGATGGTGAAACACGTCAACGGCGGCTTGTTTGCCGGCGTAACGATCCTGAAGGAAACCGATCTCGATCAGGCTTATTCCTGGCTGCAAAATGATTTTCTTCCCCAGAACAACCTGACCCAACGCGACGGCCCGGTCTGGAAAACCTCGCTTGAGCATCACAAGGGTTCCAAAGCCGCACATCCTTACTGGAATGTGATGGTTCCGGTGGTCAGATAGCTGCTGTTTTCCGGTGTCGTAGGATGCTTCCTGTTTCGATGTGGTAAAGCACTGTTCTTTTCGGGCGATACCGTGGAATTTTCAGGGTGCGACTCCTTTGCATCCGGCGCCCCCATACACTACCTTACCCCGTCTTGTTCCGGCGACGAGAGCGCCGCTGGATGCCACTGGTCACGGGCGGAACTGCTGAGTAGTTTAACAAGGATTGCATCATGGCGTACGACAAAGAAGCATTGATTTACCACAATTTACCTACTCCGGGAAAAGTGTCGGTAACCCCCACCAAGCCGTGCCTGACGCAGCGGGATCTGTCCCTGGCGTACACGCCTGGCGTGGCGGCGCCCTGTTTGGCGATCGAAAAGGATCCCGAGCGAGCGTATTCCTACACCAGCAAGGGCAACCTGGTGGCGGTGGTGTCGAACGGCACGGCGGTGCTGGGCCTGGGCGACATCGGCCCGCTGGGCGGCAAGCCGGTCATGGAGGGCAAGGGCGTCCTGTTCAAGCGGTTCGCCAATATCGACGTGTTCGATATCGAGCTGGACACCAAGGATCCCAAGGAAGTCATCCTGGCGTGCAAGCTGATGGCCCCGACCTTCGGCGGCATCAACCTGGAAGACATCAAGGCGCCCGAATGCTTCGAGATCGAAGAGGTGCTGAAGGAAGCGCTGGACATTCCGGTGTTCCATGACGACCAGCACGGCACGGCGATCATCTCCGGCGCGGCGCTTCTGAACGCGCTGGAGATCATCGGCAAGGACATCGGCAAAATCAAGGTCGTATTCAACGGGGCCGGCGCGGCGGGCATCGCCTGCGCCAAGTTCTACGAGTCGCTGGGCGTCCGTCACGAAAACGTGCTGATGTGCGACAGCAAGGGCGTGATCTACAAAGGCCGTGAAGACCTGGAAGAAGACCATCCGCGCTATAACAAGTACAAGGCGTACTTTGCGGCGGACACCGACAAGCGGACCCTGGATGACGCGATGGAGGGCGCCGACGCGTTCGCCGGCGTCTCGGTCGCCGACGTGGTCTCGCAGGACATGGTCCGTTCCATGGCCAAGGATCCCATCATCTTCGCCATGGCCAACCCGGACCCGGAGATCACCTACGATGCAGCGGTGGAAGCCCGTAGCGACGTGATCATGGCCACCGGCCGCAGCGACTATCCCAACCAGGTGAACAACGTCCTCGGGTTCCCGTTCATCTTCCGCGGCGCGCTGGATGTGCGCGCCAGGGCGATCAACGAAGAGATGAAGGTGGCCGCGGCGCGCGCCCTGGCTGACCTGGCGAAAGAAGATGTCCCGGATACCGTACTGCGCGCCTATCATACGGAAAAAATGTCTTTCGGCAGGGAATACCTGATTCCGAAGCCGTTCGATCCGCGTGTGCTGACACGTGAAGCCGTAGCGGTGGCCAAGGCGGCGGTGGAAAGCGGCGTCGCCCGCAAGGACATCGAGGATTGGGAAGCCTATCGCGACCAGCTCGAGAAGATCCTGGGGGCGGAGCGTGAAACCATTCGTCGCCTGATCCACCAGGCGCAGGTCACTCCGCACAGGATCGTGATCGGCGCCGGTGTCGACGAGAAGATGCTGCGCGCGGCGCATATCATCGCTGAAGAGCGCATCGGTACGCCGGTATTACTGGGCGACGAGCAGGAAGTGAAGACCAGGGCCAAGGAGCTGGGCCTGGCGCTGGACGATGTGGAGGTGATCCAACCCTCGCTGCATAAGCGCTTCGACGAGTACGTGGACATGTACTACGATCTGCGGAAACGCAAGGGCGTGAACCGGGATGAAGCGATCCGCGACATGCGGTCGGGCGTGTATTTCGGCCCCATGATGGTGCGTTTCGGTGACGCTGATGTGTATATCTCCGGGCGTGGCCGGTACTACCCGCTGCTGATCCGCCCCATGCTGCGGGTGATGAAGGACCGGATGAAGGGGCGTGTGCTGGCGGGCGTGTACATGGCGATCGTCGATCACAAGCAATACTTCCTGGCGGATACCACGGTGAACATGGATCCCACGGAAGACGAACTGGTGCAGATCGCCGAGAACATGCATGAACTGGTGACCAGCCTGGGGATGCATCCACGGCTGGCGTTCCTGAGTTTTTCCAACTTCGGCTCCAACCGGCATCCCTCGAGCGAAAAGATGCAGCGCGCGGTGGAGAAGCTGTGGAAGATGCATCCGGATTGGGATGTGGACGGAGAAATGCAGGCGGATGTGGCTGTCAATTCGGACCTGTTGAACGATCAGTATCCGTTTGCGAAGATCCAGGGCGGCGCGAACTGCCTGATTTTCCCGAGCCTGAATGCGTCCAACATCGCCTATCGCCTGCTGCGCAGCCTGGGCAAGGCGACCCTGGTCGGACCGATGCTGACCGGCCTGGATCTGCCGATGCACGTGCTGGAGCGCGGGTGCGACGTGGAGGATATCGTCAACATCGCCGCCATCGGCGCGGTGCAGGCGCAGGCGCGGAAACGGCGGTAAGCGGCTTGCAAGAACGGATCGTTTGCGGATCAAGTCAGCAGAGCAGAGTTCATGTAACCTGAATAGGGTTTTCGGCTACGAAGCACATGACGACGGTTTGTTGTCGTTACAGGGTCTCTCGAAAACAATGTCCCATCGTGTCATTCCTGCGAAACAGACTGTGTCAAAATGACCAACGAGTGTCATTCCTGCATTCGCAACGAGTGTCATTCCTGCGAAAGCAGGAATCCAGCGAAAAACGGGACTGTTACCTTTTCAACGCATTGCATATGCAGGACACTACATCATAATGTGTCCGAAAAGGTAACTGTCCCAGTTTTTCCAACTGTATCAGAACTCGCAACGAGTGTCATTCCTGCATTCGCAACGAGTGTCATTCCTGCGAAAGCAGGAAT
>CAZYOC010000144.1:0-11224 GCA_964648415.1 uncultured bacterium
CGAGAGTCTTTCAGCAGGCGCGTGCAGCGATGGACAACTGGGATTATGACCGCGCGGCGGCCCTCCTGCAAACCATCCATAGAAACTCCCAGCAGCGCCCTCTTGCCGACAAGCTCCTGGACCGCATCAACACACTGCGACGCCTCGTCGTGGAGTATACCGTTCAATCGGGCGATGACTGGGAAGGCATCTGTCTGATCTATTTCCGTAGCGCGGATTATGCCGCCAGGCTGGCTCGCTTTAATAAACGAACCCCGCAGGCGCCCCTCAAATCGGGCGAGACGATTCACATCCCACGGATACACGTTGATGTTCTCCTGGGTTATGCGGTGTTCGTTCAGGAAAACGAGGTCCGTCTTGAGGATATGGCCGCCGGCCTGCGTCTGCTTGAACACGCGGACTCCCTCGACCCCGACTATCCGGGGTTGCAGATTCGGCTGGAGCGCGCACGGCATCATTTTACTACAAGATTGCATACAGAACAGATTGACTCGCTTGATAAAACCGCCGAGTTGTTTGTCGCACGGCGGGAATTCTCGGCTGCGATCCGTTGCCTGAGACAGGCGCAAGACATACGGACAGATCCCCAACGTACCAGCCGGGTCCGAAGCTTGATCGCACAACGGCGCGAGAGTATTCCCGTGCTGTTCGAGTTGGGCAATACCGCATTTCGCGAAAACGATCTCGAGGCGGCTTTGCGATACTGGAGACAGGTTCTCGATGCGGATCCGGAATACCGCGATATCCGTGAGAGAATAGACAAAACACAGAAGATGCTGGATAACATGAACAACGCGGGGCGGAAGAACTAGACGTGGAAAAGACCACCCGACAGATCCTTGCGATCAGCTGGACCGGCGCCGGTATCATTACGCTGGCGGCTCTCCTGGCGATTCCTTTGGGGGATTCCTTCCGGCTATGGGGAATAGACGCCCTGGCATTTCTGGATCCGGTTGCCCGCTGGTCGTATGTCAGCTCCATCCTCCTGATTACGTTTCTTTCGTATTTCATCTTCCGCTACCTGGAAGACCAGGCGTTCAGTTATTTCATTCCCTGGCGATTGATCATTGCGTTTCTGTTCGCGATTCTAACCTATATGATTCCGGCGGCGACCTTTTTGCGCGGCGACGGGCAATTGATCATCAACAACCTCAGCATCTTCGATCCCGCCTCGCATCGCAGTCCGTTGACCGCCATCATTTCCGGAACCATTTTCAACGCGACAGCGCCGTTGGGCATGAATCCCCAAACGGTTTATCACGTCATGGACAGCCTTGCGGCGTTTGTATTCATGCTGGCTGTCCTGAAAGTAACCTCCTGGTTCACCACCTTTACCGGCCAGGCCCTCATCGCTTTGGCATTCGTCTTCAGCGGCGTGACCATTACCATGTTCGGCGTGGTCGAACAGTATCCCCTGGCCTTCGCGGTATTGCTGCTGGCCCTGATTTACGGCTTTGAGAGCACCCGGAAACAGCAGTTTCCCATAATCGCCATTCTTCTGGTTTCCCTCGCCATTCCTCTGCATGTCTCTGCGGTAATCATTCTACCGGCGCTGGTGTTCACCTGGCCGGGAATACAGCCCAGGCGCGCTTGGATTATTTCCCTGGTTTTTGCGCTGGTGGGGCTGATTCTGGCGCGGATCGCCTCCCCCGGGCAGTTCATCGCCCCGTTCGGCCCGGCTTCGCCCGGGAATTATACCTTCTGGTCGCTACGCCATATCCTTGATTTGATCAATCTGCTCTTCTGGGCTGCGCCGGTGTTGATCCTTTGCCTGATCCCGTGTTTTTTTCTTTCACCTCCGAAGGAGACAACCAACGCGGATCGTTTCCTCATCATGGTCACCCTGGGCGCGGCAGGTTTCACGCTGTTGTTCGACCCGGACCTTGGCCTGGCTCGAGACGCTGATCTGCTGTCTCTGTTTGTCCTGCCCACAACTCTGCTTGTTGTCTCACGGCTTCACAGGCTGGAAAAACACCTTGCTCCTCTGGTACTCCCGGCGATTCTGCTTATCGGTTTGTTCTCCACCGGCGCACGCGTGATTCAGCAATCGTCCGAACAAGCCTCTGTCGCCCGCTTCCTTCATTTGTTGCAATTGGATGAGCGACGAAGCTCCTACGGGTGGGAAGCGCTGGCCATGTATCATCGGAACAACGGAGACTATGAAGAGGAGATGTTTGCGTATAAACAGGCCATCCGGTTTGGCGAGCATCCACGCTACCTGACACGCTTGGCGCAGCTTGCCATCCAACGCGAAAACTATGATCGCGCAGCAGACTACGCCCAGAGGGCGATCACTGCAGACAGCACATTTGCGCTGGCGCATGGGGTGCTGGGCCAGATCTACTATGCGGCAGACAAGGACTCACTGGCTGAAATCGAGTTCCGCAACGCCTTGCGTTTGCAGCCGGTTGAAGGTACGCATTACGCCAACCTGGCTGCATTCCTGGCGGACGAAGGCCAGCTGGATGCGGGGCTTGAAATCGCCGAGGAAGGTATTCAGAAAACCCAGCCCAATGCCCAGTTCTACTATAGCTATGGTCGATTACTGGAAGCAGACGGGCAGGATCGAAAAGCGTTTGAATACTACAGCCTGGCCGCTCAGATGCCAAATGCACGACCCTGGAGCGACCTGGCGCAGCAGGCAAAGACCAAGTTGCTTGGTTCGCCGGGCGTTTTCTAACGATTGGCGACCCGCGGGAGCGCATCACTTGCCTGTCCCCACTGGCGCCCCTACTTTTCCTGCCGTAACAGCGAATGCGAGAAACCTGGGAACCTGGTCTCATGCGTCGAGTACAATCCCACAACAAGTAGTTAGTAGATCTTGCTTTGGAGGAAATGGTGCACCGATTCAGCGTGATTGGTTTCAGTCTTGTCAGCCTGTTTGTGATCTTGTTGCCGGGGTGTCAGAAAACCCCCGATTGGGTGGCCCGCGTGGAAGCGGTGGGCGACCAGGCCGAATGGACGTTGTCTGCCGACGAGTTCCGCGACATCGCCGCCCGGCGCTGGATCAACATCCAGAACGCCGCCAAACAATCGGAGCAGGATCTGCATGAATACGCAGAGTCGCTGGCGTTGAACCGGCTGAAAATCATCGACGGCTACAACAAGGGCTTGGGGACCAAACCCGAAGCCCGTGACGCCTACCGGGACGTCATGAACCAGGTCGCCGTCAAAGCCATGTTCAATGGCGAAATCCTGGACAAAATGGTCACGGAAGAAGAGATTCGTGAGTTCTACGAGCATGACAGAGAAGAGATCGAGGTCTCTCATATCATGCTGAGAGCCTCGCCGGACCCGAACGATTTTGAGCCCAAACGCCGTCTGGACCGGATCCGCCAACAGATTATGGACGGCGCGGATTTCCATGAAATGGCCGCGGCGCATAACGAAGACGAGAGCACCGCCAACGCGGTTTCCTCCGATCCCAACGGCTACATCGGCTGGACTCCCTGGGGACGCATGGTCGAGCCCTTCCAGTCCGTAGCTTTCGGACTGAAACCCGGCGAAGTATCCAAACCGGTCAAGACCATGTACGGGTGGCATCTCATCAAGGTACACGGCCGCCGGCAACGTGATATCGAACCCCTCGAAGACGCCCGCGAACGGATCATCCAGAACATCGCCTATCGGAAGCAGGACACCCTCTCCCAGGCGGCGGATGCGTTTCTCAACAGTGCGATGGAAGAACGGAATTTCCAGCTGCATGAAGACAACATCCACACAATCTATGTCGCACTGGAAGGTAAAAAACGCGAGAGTGACCCGGCCGGCCGGCTGACCGTGGAACAGCAACAACTGCCGCTGGCGTCCGTTGACAACGGCGAGGTGAAGTTGGTCATTCGTGACGTGCTGGAACGGGCGGAATCGATGGGACCGGTCAGCCGTGTCCTGAAAGATGAAGAATCGCTCTCGAGAATGGCCCAGCAAATCCTTCAGAACGAATATGTCCTCCCCGACAAGGCGAAGGAGCTGGGGTACTTTGAAGACGAGGAAGCGGTCGAAGCTGCGGAACAGGAGCGTGACCGGAAGGTGCAGCAGCTTGTTCAACAGGTCATGGTGTATGATCGGTCCAAGCCGACAGAAGAGCAGGCGAAACAATACTTTGAGGAGTATAAGAAGGACTATTATACGGATCCCCGCTTTACGCTGATCGAGATTCTGGTGTCAGACGAGACACTGGCTAATCAGCTCGCGGAACGGATTCGCGACGGTGAAAACATGCGGGAGCTGGCGGCCGCTTACACTGAACGCAAGACCGCCGGCGACAAGCAACCGGGCATCGTGGGACCGCTCAAGCCGACTCAGTACGGCACCCTCGGCAAGAAGGCCGCCGAAGCGGAGATGGGCGAACTGGTGGGGCCGTTCCCGATGCGCGGCAAGAAGCAGTGGTCCATGTTCAAAATCATCGCCCGTGAAGAACCCGCGCCACAGGACTTTGACGCTGTACGCCAGGATGTTCACGGCGACCTGAGCATGCAGCTCCGCAAGGACTTGATGACGGCATGGGAAGACAGTCTTCGCAATACGATCTCGTACAAGATCGCCGGCGGGCTGCAGAAAATCTTCGCCGATGTTGAAACCGAACCCACGCAGCAGAACGAGTAATGAAAACGGCGGCGGGGCGATATCTGCTCGCGGGCCTCACGTTCCTCCTGTTGCTGGCGGGGTGCGGGGAGCTGAACCGCAACGGCGATCCGGTGATCGCTCGCGTGGGCAAACGCAACCTTACCGAGGGACAGATCACGCAAGCGCTGGTGCAGATGCACCTCGATCCGGCCGACGCCCTCCTGCGCACCCAGTACATCAACTCCTGGGTCGACAGGCAACTGTTGCTGCACGAAGCCGAACAGCAGAGTATCGAGCAGCGTCGTGATTACCGGGCCGAGCTGAACCGGTTGCGTGAAGAGCTGATCGTCAACAAGCTGCTGGCTGAATCGCTGGATACGACCCGTGTCAATGAAGCGGCGATTGTTTCGTACTGGCGCGATCACGCCGAAGAATTCAAGCGCCCGAGCGACGAGGTCCGTATCCTGGTATGCCGGGTCGAAGACCGCAACGCCGGCTGGGGGATTCGTAACGCCCTGGATCGCGCCCAGGAGGGCGAGACACTCCAGGAAAACTATCCGGGCGCGCATTTTGACACGACCGCCTGGCTCAATCCGGCGAGACTGCCCCGCCGCATGGCGAGCGCCCTATCGGTCCTGCGCGAGGGCCAGAGCAGCGTCCCCTTCGAGATGGAAGGGAGCTGGTATGTCGTCAAATTGTTCGATCGAGCCGCCGCCGGAGATACGCGCCCCATTGATGAAGTCCATGACTATATCAAATCCATCCTCCAGGCGGAGCTGGCCGAACGGGCGCAGATCGACTATATCTCCACCCTCCGGCGGGATGCGCGCCGGGAGGGACTGGTGCAGATCAACGTTCCAACTCAACCGCAAGCCGCCGACACGACCGCCGACAATACGACGACGCAAAAGACCGACACCACCGATACACGTTCCGAGGAGTAAGCAGTGTCACGTTTGAACCTCATAGCCGTTAGCTTGATCGCCCTGCTGGGGCTGAGTATCGCCACGTTCGCTCAGGACGACGCCCAGGTGGTGGACCGTGTCATCGCCGTGGTCGACGATGAAATCATCCTTGAATCCGAGGTGATGCAGTTCGTGCAGGACATCGCCGTGCGCGAACCCGAACGCTACCAGAGTATGGAATCCATCGTCGAACTGCGCGAGCAGATCCTGCAGGAGCTGATCACTCAGAAGATCCTGTTGGCGGCGGCGATCCAGGACACCAACGTCGTCGTGGAAGACCGTGAAGTGGACATGACTCTCGATGACCGGCTCAGCTCGGTGATTTCCCAGGTCGGCGGCGAGGATAAGCTGGAAGCGTACTACGGCAAGCCGATCCGGCAGATCCGCCGGGATTATCGCAAGCAGGTGCGTGAAAGCCTGCTGGTGGACCGGCTGCGCTCACAGAAGATGATGAATGTCTCCGTCAACCGCAGCGAAGTGGAAGCCTTTTACGAACGCAACAAGGACCAGCTTCCCCAGGTTCCCCAGCAGACCGACCTGGCGCATATCCTTGTGGAAATCGCTCCGGATGAAGAGGCGCAGGAGACCGCGAAAGCCTTGGCGGACAGCCTTTTCACCCTGCTGATTATCGGGGAGGAATTCGCCGACCTGGCGATGGAATACTCGGATGATGCCGCCTCGGGCGCGAAAGGCGGCCTGCTGGGCGCCACCGAACGCGGCGACCTGGTCCCGGCCTATGAAGAGGTGGCCTACGCGCTGGAAGAGGGCGAGATTTCCGAACCCGTCCTCTCCCGCTTCGGCTACCACATCATCAAGCTGAACTGGCGGCGCGGAGAAAAAATCAACACCAGCCATATCCTGATCAAGCTGGCGCCGTCGCAAACCGACGAGCAGCGTGCGTTGCAGAAGATCACACGCATCCGTGAGAGCATCATCAACACCGACACGACCTTCTCCGAAGCCGCCAACCTCTATTCCGACGACGACGAGACCGCCTCTATTGGCGGCGACCTGGGCGTGTACGACCAGAACGCCCTTCCCGATGACTTCCGTTTCATCGTCAAGGAGCTGGAGGAGGGCGATATCAGCAACCCCTTCAAGTCCCGCTTCGGCTACCAGATCCTCCACCTGAAGGAACGCACCGAAGAGCGTACCATGTCCCTGCTGAAGGACTGGGACCGTCTGCGCCGCATGGCGCTGATGGAAAAGCAGGATCAGGTCTTCCGCGAGTGGGTCGACTCCCTGCGCGAAGATGTCTACATCGAGGTGATGGACGAGGAGGAGTAGCGCTTCAGGTTGATTCAATCGCTTTGGGACTCAGGCAAAAACTCTTCAGGATTGAGACCCTCGCTTTCGAGTAAGTAAGCGAGCTCCTTCTTAGTTTGCATGTCCCTTGTGAGAAAAAAATGTTCAATTTGCACCACTACTTGGTTAACGTTGCTTTGTGATGTATAATTTTTTAAATGTTTGTAAGCCTTCGTATAGTACTGTAATGCTTCCTTCGTGTTATTTTTTTCCAGCTCGATATCCCCGATACTTGCATAAATAAGACCGATATCTCTTTTATTATTCGTTTTTATCACATCTAATGCTCTTTTGTAATAGTTATAGGCAGCTTCATACCTTTTCTGTGCTTTCATTATCTTGCCATACTCCATATAGAGTCGATACCTTCTAGCCTCATAGCCTTCCTTATCAATAAACACCTCCGCTTCCTTATAGCATTTCATTGAATTCTCGTATTCATAAAGTTGAAGATAATAGTCTCCCAGCAACAATAGAACATCCACTGCAATAGAAGGTTCATTAGCATCCTTTGCTATATTAAGGGATATCTGATAAGCGCTTTTCGCCTCATCGATTTTCTCACTCATAATATATAATAATCCCATATACATATATATTATTGACATATTTTTCCTGTCATTAACACTCTTATAGAACCCTAGTGCCTTTTCGAGAAATAGCATAGATTTTTCTATATCTTTTAATGACATACACATAAGTCCTAAAGTAACATTATAATTAGCAATCTCACCTTTACCTATATTGATGTTATCTCTATTCAGCTCTTCTTCTAATAATTCTATTGCCTTCTTTGTTTTTCCTTGATCATATAATATTGTCGTTAAAACAAACATACTTGATATTTTTTTGCTTTTATCATCTATTCTATCATAACACTTTATTGACTTTTCTATATATCCTTTTGCTAGATCCGGATTCTTTTTTTTACTATGCAATATAGCAATATATTTGTATAACATGCCCAAATAACTATAGTCTTTTTCATTTTGTTTTTCTTCTTCATAAATTATTTGCTTTATTTGATGTACTTGACTATCAATATCGGATTTGTCCTCAGAAATGTGACGACTATCTAAAGCGTACAAAAGCTCTTGAGTTATATCAAAATCACTCAAAAAGTCATATTTCTTAAAATCAAACACTTCTCGATGCCAGCTGAAAAAATCAGGTGCATCCTGCATGATCATCTTGAAGCTGCCTTGGTTCACGAAGAAGAGGATGAAATGCGGAATATTCAGGAAGAGTTCACGATTCATATTCAGGTTTCGGAGGTTTTCCAGGAGAACGGCTTCCAGATTGCGAACCAAAATGCAATGGCGCTTCTCAGGGGTGTGTGACTGGATGTAGTCGGGGATGTTGAATTGTTTCTGCTCCATGGGTCCCAAGTCAAGTGTAGCAACTGGAACACCCAAATCGTTAATGGCTTCTGATACAATTTCTTCCGCTTCTTTTCGGTTCGCATTGTCGGTGTAGCTGGCAAAGGCTATGACATTCCGGGTGGTGTTTTTAGCCAGCAGGGCCGCTTTTTCCGCCTCATGTTGAAACTTCTCTGTTTTTCCAGAATCATTCAAGATTTAACCCTCAAGTAATTTATCCACAACAGGATTCACATCAAACCACACGCTATCATTCTTGTATTCAATCACACTCAGATTATGCAGCAATTTGCGATGTTCTAATGTATTATCCACATGTTTAGCTTGCTTGATATCCTGTAGTAACCCCAATTGCTCTCGGCTAAGAAGGGCACGGTATGTGTTGCGTTTGTCCTCAATGGAAATCTGAGCATGACGAAGGGTTATCTTATCCGTCTTTGCCTTGAGCGCTTCAAGACACGCCTGGCTTGTTAAACGGATCAATTCACGCGGAATCCCCCCACTGAACGTGATCAATTCTTCGATAGCGTCCTCTTCAAACAGCTCCAACTTAACCCGTTTCGCAAGAAGCGCACGCAACAGATCACGTTGCTGGGAATCGGCACTGCTGTCTTTATGATTGATCCGGATATTGGGGAGCATCTTGGTCACCCCAAAGTTATTCTGGATCTGGGCAAAATTGTTGTCACGACAGAGTGCAATTGGGAACGTGTAAATGATGGATATATGTGGCGTTGTTAATGAGGTTGCTTTGCCATACATGAGCGACTGGGCAGTGTCCAGATCAAGTTTGTCAAAGTCTTCAATAATGACAAGAACTCGCTTCTGATGGTTACGCTGAATATCTCTGGCCAGGGTATCAATGGCGAGAAACAGATCCTGCATCCTGCCTTGTACTTTCTTCCGGACTACTTCCCGGGTTGTATCCTCCGCCCGCAATCTGGCGCTCAGTTTCGCAAAAACCGACAAGATCCCCGCTTCTGCTTCAGCGCCGAAACTCGTGGATTTCTCCATTTCTTGAGTCACGTCAGAAGCGAAATCAGTGATATACTGTTCCACTGGTTCGGAAAGATCCAGTCCCAGTTCCTGGACCGTTTTCAGCAATTCTGTCGCAATGGTCAGGATCACGTCTACATGGGTAAGGTCAAACGGATCCAGCGTCTCGGTGACAGAGAAGTGCACGGATACGTACTGGTCTTCCAACTCCTGCCGCAGGCGCGCCAGCTCTGAACTTTTCCCACTCCCACGATGCCCGGAAAAAAGAATCTTCAAGATGTTCTGCTGGCGGGTAAGCAGAAGCCGCAGATCCTCAATGGGGCTGTTGTCACGCGGAACATAAAACGCCTGCTGGAGTTCCAGAGTCACTAGCGCCGCTTCCGGGTCGAGCACATCGAGGGCATCTTCCAGCGTCTGGGCCTGCTGCATGCCGAGTTCCTCCCAAGGGTCGTGGTTTGGAGAAAGGTAACACCCTCGCGTTCAACGAAGCAACTTCCTGTGAAACAAAGCAGCCGGGAAGTTCGTCACGCTACCCCTGCAACTCCGCCAGCTTCTTTTCCACCGCTTCCACGTGGCCCTTGACCTTCACGTTCTTCCACTCGGCGGCGACGTTACCGTCGGGGTCGATGATGAAGGTGCTGCGCGCCACGCCCATGTACTCCCGGCCGTAGTTCTTCTTCTTCGCCCAGGCGCCGTAGGGTGCGAGCGCCTCGTGGTCGGGATCGCTCAGCAGCGTCAGCTTCAGGTCGTGCCTGGCCATGAAGTTCCGGTGGCTCTTGGGGGAGTCCGGACTCACGCCCAGGATGACCGCTTTCTTCTCGTCGAAGGCCGGCAACGCGGCGGTGAAGTCACACGCTTCGTTGGTGCAGCCCGGCGTGTTGTCCTTGGGGTAGAAATAGAGGATCACCCACTGCCCGCGAAAGTCGGACAGCGACACGTCTTCCTCGTCTTGGTTCTTCAGGGTGAAAGCAGGGGCCGGCTTGCCTTCCATGAGTTCTCCGATGTTTATGCTTTTATCGCCTGCGCGAGCAGTTTGTGGCGAAACTCGAAGCCGGCCTCCTGCAGTTTTCTCGGCAGCACACGTGCTCCGCCCAGCAGCATCTCGTCGGCCATCTCCCCCAGCGCCAACCGCAGCACCGTCGCCGGGACCGGCAGCACCGCCGGCCGTTTCAACGCTTTGCCCAGCACACGAGTAAACTCCGCGTTGGTCACCGGGCCGGACGCGGTCACGTTCACCGGACCGTTCAGCTCATCGTTCTCGATCATAAAATAGATCGCCCTCACCACATCGGCCAGGCTGACCCAGCTCATGTACTGCTTCCCGTCGCCCAGCTTGCCGCCAAGGCCCATCCGGAAGGGAAGCAGCATCTTCTGCAACGCGCCTCCTCGTGAACTCAGCACCACGCCGATCCTGGGATGAACCACGCGAATGCCTTTATCGCGCGCCGGTTGCGCGGCATCCTCCCACGCTTCACATACATCCGGGAGAAAGCCTTCGCCTCTGCCGGAGGTCTCGTCGATGATCTCCCCGCCACGGTCGCCGTAGAATCCGATCGCCGAAGCCGAGACGAACTCCGCCGGCGGTGACTCCAACTCCGCCAGGTTCTTCGCCAATGCCAACGTTCCCATCACACGGCTGGAAAAGACGCGCTGCTTGTGTTCGTCCGTCCAACGGCCGCCCGCGATATTCTCGCCGGCCAGGTGGATAACCGCGTCCACCCCTTCCAGCTTGTCAAGTTGCTCCACCCCGCTCTCCGGAGACCATGCGATTTCGTCGGGAGACTGCGCATCTCGCCGCACGAGGGGGCGTACTCGCCACCCTTTTCGTTGCAAAGCGTCGCCAAGTGCGGAACCGATCATGCCGGACGCGCCGCTGATGACCGCTGTCTTCTTCTGTAGTTGAGTCACGTTGCTTTCCTCCACTCTGTTTGATACAAAAGAATGCGCTTCAGAATCCGTTAACCCAACTTTCGCGGTCTCTCTGGCTCTCATGCGAAAAAACGCCCAATTTGC
>CAZYOC010000145.1:0-9231 GCA_964648415.1 uncultured bacterium
CTGAACGATAATGCGCAGCTCAGAACGATTCATAGCTGGCGCAATGGACCACTACCACTGTCGGGTTTCAAGTCAACGAGTCCAATTGATCTGAACTGGCACTACTATTAGATCCACGAATCGCCAAAATGGCGCTTTGTCCACAACTCCTTTTATCTGGAGGCGAGGTTGAACGAGTCCGGTTTCAGTATCCAGCTCGAGGTTTACGAGGGACCGATGGATCTGCTTCTGCATGTCGTACGGCAGCGTCAGATTGACTTCTCGGAACTCTGCCTTGCTCAGATTGCTCAGGACTTCCTTCAGTTTGCCCGCACCGAAGAAAAGCTGGATCTTGACAGCGCCGGTGAAGTGCTCTACATCGCCGCCATTCTGATTCGCATGAAAATCCGCAACCTTCTTCCCGGCGACGAGCAGGAAGAGCTGTTTGAAAAGGAACTGTTGCTGGATCGCGACGAGGATCTTGAAGAAGTATACCGGTCCATCGTTGCAGCCGCCCGCAGGTTGGCTGAGGGCGAGGCGACCCAACGCGATTACTTTCCCCGGGGCGAAGCGGCCGACATCGTGCAGCCTGATCTGACCGATGTGATGATGCAGGATGTCACGCTGGTCCATTTGGCGGAGGCTTTCCGCGAGGTGACGCGGCGTCTGGAAAAGAGCGGTCCACGTCAGCTTTCCATGTTCAAGGTCACTGTCGAGGACCAGACATTGGTGATCTTGAAGGCGCTCGAAAGCGTTGAGTCCATCCGTTTTGAAGACCTGGTGGCCGAGTTTACCGAACGGATCGAAGCGGTGGTGACGTTTCTCGCCATGCTGGAAATGATCCGGAGCGGGAAAATCGTTGTGAAACAGCCGGGCTTGTTTGGGGCGATTCTGATTCTGCGCGGGCCTGCCTACCATCCTCCGAAACAATTGTACTCACCGGAAATGCCTGATGCGCCGGACCTGTTTGAGACAGAATAGCTTCCTTCCGGTAGCGTATATCCTCATCGCCTGCCTGGAATCGCAATGAATCTTGCAGAAAAAACCCGACGAAAAGCCGGGTTGACTTGTGCAATAAAGGTATCAAACATCAGTCTGCCAACGTACCTCGTACGATATTCGACATCGAATAATTCCCGTAGTCATTGACCACTGCTATCGAGAAATAAAACTGCTGATCCGGCTCCGGCAGCACCAGCAGGCAGGTGGTCGTCCGGATTTCGGATATCTCCTTCTTCTGTGCCCGCATGGGTTCCTGTTGTAGCAGTGAGGAATTTTTAGAGAACAAGATGGTGTATTTTTCAAAATGGAATTCTTCGGCCATGGACCAGGACAGCGTGGCCTCGTAACCGTCAATGGTAATGGGACTGTTCAGGGTTACGGGCGGTGGCTCTTCGAGCCACGGTGGTTCGCCACTGGGACAACCCAGGTTCCCCAATGCTGCAAGTATCAATCCGCCAAGAACCATCCATCGAAACGCTTGCTTCATCTTTCGCCCCTACACTGGATACGAAGAAAACCCGGCGGCGCTTTGCCTCCACAAGGAATACTGAATGTATCGGAAGGAACAGGTCTCAAGCAAGATCTGTTCCCTCATTTGATGACTTCGTGTCTTGCTGCTCGCGTCTGAAAAACCGGACCGTCTCCTCAATACCCTCTTTGAACCCGATAACGGGTGTCCAATTCAGCACTTTATTCGCTTTTGAGTAATCCAGGCAGCTACGCCGGACTTCGCCTTGGGCCGCCGGCCCATGCTTTTCAGGGATGTCCAGCTTCATCGCTTCACGAATCATGTGAAACAGCTCAACAACATTGGTCTCGATACCGGCGCCGATATTCACCACTCCGCTGAAATCGGCGTGTAAAGCACTCACCACAGCTTCCGCGACATCCGTGCAATAGACGTAATCGCGGGTTTGCAGACCATCGCCGTTGATGATCGGTTGTGCGCCCTGGAGGATCTTCTCGATGAAGATGGCCACCACACCCGCTTCACCATGGGGATTCTGCCGGGGACCGTACACATTGCCAAGTCGCAAGGCGACATAGTCCACACCATATTGATGTCGATAATAGTTCAGATACAATTCGGTGGAGATTTTGGCAATACCATAAGGCGAAACAGGGTACGTCGGAGTCGTTTCCGGTGTCGGGAAGGGACCACTGTCGTCGTAAGCCGCCCCGCCTGTGGAGGTGAACACCACTTTCTTCAAACCAAACTGGTGACCGATCTCCAGCAGGTTCAGCGTCCCGCGAATGTTGACATCGCTGTCGAAGAGCGGATCCTCGACGCTTCGACGCACGTTCATCTGGGCGGCGCAATGCACCATCGCGTCAAACTGTTTCGCTTCCCATAACGCCCGGACCTCCGGATCACGAATATCCAGCTCGACAAACGACGCCTCAGCGGGCACATTCGCTCGACTGCCGCTGCTCAAATCATCCAGTACCGTGACCTGGTGTCCCTGCTCAACGGCACGGTCTGCAATGTGAGAGCCAATGAACCCCGCGCCGCCTGTCACTAAAATGTTCATGCTGGTTTTCCCCTTTCAATGGAACCTGCATAAGCTAGCAGGAAAAGCGGATGTGCGCAAATGATTTACTCAGAATCATTCCAGCAGTGACGCTTCTTTTTGAGTTTCCAGCGATATCCACTGCAGGTGATCAATCGTTTGTTGAAATTCAGGCTGATACTGCTCAAACTCATCGCGAAGGGCGTTACAGATGATGAACAGTAACCAGGGATCATGATCCAGGAGATAGACCTTTGTCCTTGTATACTCGTCGTAGACGATCTGGTCATACACCAACCAGCGAGCTTTGCGATCAGCAACTGTCGCACTGCCGGTGTCGATGATATCGGAATTATACCTGATGCTGGCGGTCATCTCTCTGAATAGGGAATCGAGCGAATTTGCATCCGGCCGTTTCTGTGTGCTGACAGCGATGTTTCCAGGCAGATCGGAGATACGGGTGACATCCTCGAAGTCGAAT
Source organism: uncultured bacterium (assembly GCA_964648415.1). Taxonomy (GTDB): domain Bacteria; phylum Electryoneota; class Electryoneia; order Electryoneales; family Electryoneaceae. Next base: position 2,974 of record CAZYOC010000145.1, read on the forward strand.
CGACGTGGCAAGGCGAGAATATCCTGCTTCTTCGGAGAAATCGCGTTCCAGCCGACCGGGAAGGTGATGGCGTATCCCTTGGTGAAGTTCGTGAAAGTTGCACGTCCTGATGCATCGTGTTCAATGGTCGCATCATCCTGCGGGTTGAGCTTTTCTTTGAAATAGGAACCGATGGGTTTTCCGAACAATACGATCACAACCGCAATCCCCAGACCGATTATGGTCAGGTAGTGCGTAAGTTTCTTTTTACCCTGTTCGGATGGTTTGTCGCCGACGGACTCACTCATTTGCGGAAACATGTCCTTCTGCTATTTGAGCAACATGAGGCTGTGTGTTTGCACGACCTGTCCCTCAGCCTGAAGCTGCAGGAAATAGCGCCCCGACGCGAGGTGCTGTCCATCAAACATGAGGGAATGTGTTCCTTGAGTAAGCCAGCCGGAATAGAGCACGCCTACCTCTCGACCCAACATATTAAATACCCTCGCTTGAATCAATCGGTTTGCTTGTAACTGCAGGCGAACGCGCGTGGAAGCGTTGAATGGATTTGGATACACCTCCGCGATGATGGGGGATACGGGTAGCGGATCGCCATATTCATCCACGCGCATGGGGAAATCAAAATGGACCACGTTGGACATCGGGCTTAGCTGACCGTTGCTGTTTTCACTTTTCACACCGACATAGTAGTGTGCGCCCCCGGTTAAATCTTCCAACGTCAACACCGGGGAATCGGTTTCCATGTAATGGTTGGTCGGTGGATCGTTGATATCCAGATAGACATGATAGGATTGCACCTCCATCACGCCGAAGTGATTCATATGCAAAAGGACGCTGGTATCCGTTTCCGTCTCGACCACCCTCGGCGCCACAGGTTGCACATTCATGGCCGCTTTGTAGGTCCGGTAGGTATACCATCGGATATCATCAATATCCGGTGCGCTGAGTTCCCACACCAGCTCGCCGTCCGCTGTGATTTCCGAAGCGATGGGTGAATCCGCGTCGGGATATCCCCACCCGATGACCCGGTTGCCGTTTTCCATCTCTCGTGCGGAAGCCATCATCGCCGAGTAGGTAGGTGGATCCTGGACATAGGACCAGACCAGTGTGGCGGTCAGGGTTTCTTCGTCAACCTCGTATTCTTTCACATAGCTGGTGGGCGGGTCGTGGAACTGCCCGTTGTCGAACACACTGATGTGACCATTGGTCAGGCGGCGTGCGTCATGTTGCTGGTAAAACGCCTCATGCTCCAAGTCGTTGATGAAGGTGAACTGGTTTCCGGATCCTCCGCCCATCCGCCAGAGCACCTCGCCGGTCGTATGATCGATTTTTGTTACCTCGTCAATATGTCGGCTCGAGATCAGGATGTTGCCGTCCGTGTCGATCTCGATGGAGTTCGAGTGCATGTAGTCCACAATGTCCGCGGTGATATCGACATGGTCCATATTGGTGTCTGCGACCGGGATATGGTCCAGGCTGAGCCATTCAAACAAGACGTTGTGGTCGGCGTCGAGCTGCTGGATCACCATACCCATGACCAACGCTTCGTCGTTACCACCGATGTCGCTCAAGTCCATTTCGCGCCATTCCTGTGCAATCAGGTAATAGCCACCCTCCTCCGTGATCAGCAGTTCGTGCAGGTCACCGTCATAACCATTCCCTGCGGCGACCGTGTCCACCATGCAAAAGTCGCTCCCGTCCATGATATACCATAACCGAGTCGGGAATCGGAAATGACTGATCCGGTTCTGCGCCGGATGAGGCGCGAAGTCTTGCAGGAAGTAGCCATGGTAACACATGTAATAGCGCACATTGCCGTCGTTGTCGAATATGACGTTGAAGGAGCGAATATCATCATCCTGCAAATTACGGTAGAGGAAATTGGTGAAGATCACGCCGGGCGCAGGCTCGAACCCGTAGGAAGTGAAGGAGAAATCCGGAAAATCGGGCGGGAGGACCACCTCGTCGAGCTCATTGCCGAACAAGATCTCGCCATCGGTCGCCGGAGTTGCCGCAAGAAGTGCAGCCGGATCACCACCGTAACGCTGTGCAAACACCTCCGCCGCCAACCGATCCCGTTGAGCCTGCCGCAGTATCAAAGGGTTGGTTCGAAAATGATAGCTGAACGGGGGACGGAGTGCATCTCCCTGAAAGCGCACAGTGACTTCCTCGTCGGGGGTAAAGCCATGATCCGGGGTGAAGATGACGGTTTCTCCATCCCTGGCAAACTGAAGCGTTCCCGAATGGCGTCCGCTGGAAGAGCCCGATACGACGAACTCGTCGTCGGCCGGCGCCGGGGCTGACTCGAGCGGAGAAAGCCAGCGAAACGTCAGGGTCGTGTGGACGCCGGCGGCGGGGGCGCTTGGAGCCGGATTGACATACACGTTCTGCACCACACCGCCAGCCCGCGCCAGCGAAGCACTCAGCAGCAGGATGATCAACGAGCACACTGCTCGTAAGCTGTTGCCGCAACTCATTTATCCTCCACAATCACAGCGGGTCAACATGTCGCTAACAAAGCTACAACAATTCATCGGCGTTGAACAGACGAGAGAGGCCCCCGTTTTTCAGGTGTGATGATGCTTGTCGCCGCGAAAGAGCTTTGTTGCCAAAAATTTGGCAAGTGCTTTTAAGGGAGCGCTGGAGTAGCATCCAGGACCACTCTGTTTTATCTTTACCGTGCTTTTCGCGAAACATTTTCCAGGTGTGCCCCATGATTGATCTTTCTTCCAACGATGCTCTGGGTGGTGCGCATAAGCCCGCAGAGTTTTCGACCGATGAGCTGAATGGGATGTTGCATGGCGCCCAAGCCGTGCTGGCCTTTTCAAGCTTCACACAATCCGCGCAGGAAATATTTAACCAGGCCAAACATTTGACCGGCGCCACGGCGGGGTATGTCGCCCTGTTGTCGGACGATGGAGCCGAGAACGAAGTATTGTTCCTGGACGCCGGCGGTGCGCCCTGCTCGGTGGATCCCAAGCTCCCCATGCCCATCCGAGGTTTGAGGGAAACCGCCTACCGCAGCCGGAAAACCGTCTATGATAATGATTTCTGGAACAGCGAATGGAAAGACTTTCTGCCCGAGGGCCATGTTGTCATGAACAATGTCATGTTCGCCCCGTTAACTATTGAGGGGAAAACGGTCGGTATCATGGGGCTGGCGAACAAGGACGGAGACTTTACCGAACGCGATGCGCTCCTGGCGACGACATTCGGGCAGTATGCCGCCATTGCACTCGCCAACAGCCGTAACCTCGACACACTACGTGATACCGTACACCGTCTCGAAAACGCGCTTGAGGAGGTGAATACCCTGAAGGGCATCATTCCCATTTGCGCCAAATGCAAAAATGTTCGTGACGATGAAGGCTACTGGTCACAAGTAGAGGATTATATCCACAAACATACTGCTGTGGATTTTTCTCACGGGCTGTGTCCCGGATGTGAAAGAAAATATCTTGAGGAGCTGGACGATATTTGAAACTGTTCTTAACAATCAGGGCCATAGATATCCTTCCCATTATCGAGATCATATCACAAGGCCAAACAGATGTCATTCCTGCCGAACAGACTGTATCAGAATGGGCGACGAGTGTCATTCCTGCGGAACAGACTGTATCAGAATGGGCGACGAGTGTCATTCCTGCGGAAGCAGGAATCCAGTTAAGCTAATATATTACAGGCTGTTATCGGCTTGCAATGTACTCTCGACACACTACGTGTTGGTATGTTCAAGACTTCGATTATCAGAACCTTACAGGGATCCCCGCTTTCGCTGGAGATGACATGGCGGGACATTTTCACGAGGCTCTGCATGAGCCGCATGGTTGGCCTGCGAAACAGGCTGTCCCAATAATATGAGACAGCCTGTGTGCTTTACGAAACTCACTCGACAGGAGCCGCCGGCTCCGGATTGTTACGACGCCTGTTTGTCCGCCTTTTTGAGCTCGATCACAGGTTCCGCGTCGCCCAGCACCACCTCCTTCGTGATGATCACCTTCTTCACGTCCTTCTTCGAGGGGATCTCGTACATGGGATCGAGCATGATGTTCTCCATCACGGACCGCAGGGCGCGTGCGCCGGTCTTGCGTTTCTGAGCGATCTTGACCACTTCTCGCAAAGCGTCTTCATCGAGCTCCAGGTCCACGTCCTCCATCTCGAACAGCCGCGTGTACTGTTTCACCAGGGCATTCTTCGGTTCCTGGAGAATGGACAGCAGCGCCTCTTCGCCCAGCTCGTCCAGCGGCGCGGTCACCGGCAGACGGCCGATCAGTTCGGGAATCAGGCCGAAATCGAGCAGGTCCTTCGGTTCGACTTGTTTGAGCAGGTCGAACATCTTGTATTCGGACATGCCCTTGACGTCGGCGCCGAAGCCCATGGCCTTCTTGCCGATGCGGCGTTTGATGCTGGTCTCGATGCCTTCAAACGCTCCGCCGCAAATGAACAGGATGTTGCGCGTGTTGATGCTGACCAGCTTCTGTTCGGGGTGCTTGCGTCCGCCTTCCGGCGGCACCTGTGCAGTTGTGCCTTCCAGCATCTTCAGCAGCGCCTGCTGTACGCCTTCGCCGGACACGTCCCGCGTGATCGAAACATTGGTCGATTTGCGCGCCACCTTGTCCAGCTCGTCGATGTACACGATGCCGATTTCCGCCGAGGCCACATCGTATTCGGCCGCCTGCAGCAGCCGGACGAGGACGTTTTCCACATCCTCGCCCACATAGCCGGCTTCGGTCAACGTGGTCGCGTCGGCGATGGCGAATGGCACCTGCAGCATCCGCGCCAGGGTCTGCGCGATCAACGTCTTGCCTGTGCCGGTGGGACCGAGCAGCAGGATGTTGGACTTCTCCAGCTCGACATCGTCATCGAGCTGCATCCCGCTGATGCGTTTGTAATGGTTGTACACCGCCACCGAGATCTTCCGTTTGGCGAGATCCTGCCCAATGACATAGTCGTTGAGCCGTTTGTTGATCTCCGCCGGAGTCGGGAAGTGTTCGAGCGGTTTGCTGGTTTGTTTGTTGCGGTTCTGGCGGATGATCTGGTCGGCGGCCTTGATGCAATGATCACAGATCATCACATTGGGGCCGCTGATCATGATCTGGACCTGGTCGTTGGTCCGGCCGCAGAAGCTGCACCGTTGCTGCTTGCCGCTTCCGCCGCCACTGCCGCCACTCCCGCCGCCGCTTTTCTTTGTCGTACTGCTCATCGAGTCTGCTCCAGCACCCTGCTGTTACCGGCAGGGTTATTTCTTCAGCTTGCGGTCCACGTTCTGGATCTTGTCAATCAAACCGTACTCAAGCGCCTCGTCGGCGCTCATGAACTTGTCACGGTCGCTGTCTTCCTTAATCTGCTCCAGGGTCTTGCCGGTGTGATGGGCCAGGATCTCGTTGAGGCGCTCCCGGTCCTTCAGGATTTCCTTGGCGTGGATTTCAATATCCGAGGCCGTACCGCGCAAGCCGCCGTGAGGCTGGTGAATCATGATCTTGCTGTTGGGCAGGGAGACCCGCTTGCCTTCGCTGCCCGCCGCCAAGAGCACGGCTCCCATCGACGCCGCCATGCCCACACAAATCGTCTGCACCTGCGGCTTGATGTACTGCATGGTGTCGTAAATCGCCAGGCCGTCGGTAATCACCCCGCCCGGGCTGTTGACGTACACGCTGACATCCTTCTCCGGGTCGTCCGCTTCCAGAAACAGAAGCTGCGCGATCACCAGGTTGGCGATCTGGAAGTTGATCGGCGAACCGATAAACACAATGCGCTCTTTCAGCAGCCGGGAATAGATATCAAACGCGCGTTCGCCGCGGCCCGTCTGCTCAACCACCATGGGGACTAAATTCATCTGTATCTCCAATGAAGTTGGAAAGTTAAAAAAGTTCGAAAGTTGTAACGTGCTGCTGTCAGATCTCCACTTCGTTCAGGATCTGACAGGACTCGATTGTCGTTCCCTCAGGATCTGACAGGACGACTTATGCTTCCTCCCGACTTGCTCTGAACCAGCAGCACGGAACACCAGGATTCCGTTCATAGTTCGCTGCGTTGCGATCCCTGGCGGCACAACCTGCAAATCGGGCCATGCCTCTATGCGGTCGTGTCAGGTCCTTAGCGCTGTTTGCGGTGACCTGACACTGCAACCCGACTTGCTCTGAACCGATATCACTGAGACGTAATGATTCCAGAGATCGTTTACTGCGTTGCGATTCCGGACGCCGCAACCTGCAAATCGGGCCATGCCTCTATGCGGTCGTGTCAGGTCCTTAGCGCTGT
>CAZYOC010000145.1:9331-11157 GCA_964648415.1 uncultured bacterium
TTGCGGAGACCTGACACAGATTCCAGCGTTAAAGCTGCTCGGCGATGGCGCCGGTCCTACACCTCACCTTCAACAGCGGCCATACCTAAAGTACACACAAAACGCGCTACTGCAGTACATCCTGGAGCGCGACCTTCTTCTCGTCGAGCTGTACGCCGTTGCGCAGGGCATCCATCAGCTTGCCCTTGATGATTTCATTCGCCAGCATCTCCCGGCGTTCCCCGGATTTGAACATCAATCTCAGGGAGTCGAGATCCGCATCCGGCATCTGGTTCGCACGCAGTTCGAGGTGCTGGTCAATTTCCTCGTCGGTCGCTTCCAGCTCCAGCTCTTTGGTCATCTTCTGCTCGATGAAGAACCATTTGAGCTGCCGTTCAGCGTAAGGGACCAGGTTTTCGCGCAAGACCTCCTCCGGCATCATGTTCTGCGACTCGTCCTTATACCGCTGGACCATACGCCCCAGGGTTTCCTCTTTCAGAGACGGCGGCAACGCGATCTCATGGGCGTCCACCACCGTGTTCATCAGACGGTCGGCCATGCGCTGCTCACTCTGATACTTCGCGTACGCTTCCATATCCTCGCGCACTTTCTTGCGCAGCTCGGCCATGGTTTCAACGTTCTCGTCGACCTGCGAGGCGAAATCATCATCCAGTTCCGGCAGCTCCACCTTTTCCAGCTTTTCAACGGTGACTTCCCAGCCGTATTTCTCGTCGACCGGCTCGCCCTGTTCATTGTGGTAATGCCGCTCGGTCATGATCTTGCGGGTCTCGCCTTTCTTGATCCCCTCGATCTGCTTATCGGTGTCGGGACCGAGGTAGTCGGTTCCGAGCTCGAAGGTGATGTTCTTGAAGCTCTTGCCGATCACCGCCACACCGCTCTCGTCGAGCTGCTGGAGGTTGACCGTCAGCTTGTCCACGCCTTCCGCGCCATGCTCTTCCGGCGCCTCCGAGGAGATCGCCTTGTTCTTGCGGAGGTGATCGATGTGTTTGTCGATGTCTTCGTCGGTCACCTCGACCACTTCCTTCTCCACCGTCAGGTTCTGCCAGTCGACCAGCTCGAACTCCGGCTTGACTTCCATGATGGCAGTGAAACGGAGGTATTCGCCTTCCTTGTAATCGGGATCGTCGACATCGCCCGGCGCGATGGGCTTTTCGCCGGATTCGTCAACGACTTTCGGGTACATTTCCTTGATGATATCTTCCAGCGCCTCGGCCCGCAGCGAGGGACCGTACCGCTTCAGCACCATGCTCATGGGCGCTTTGCCCTTACGGAAGCCCGGGAAGTCGGCTTCCTTCTGCGCCATTTTATAGGCTTTCTCGAAGTAAGGTTGCAGCTCTTCGTCGGCCAACTCGACACGGACCTTCACGACCGCGCCTTCCTGGGTTTTGTCTAGAATCTTCACGTTTGCACCACATCGTTTAAGGATGGTTGCAACTGCCAGTTGCGTTTTTGTTAATCCCGTAAGGTACAGTATGAGAGACGCTTATGGAACCGCCTGGAGGCCACTGGGGAGACAGGAGAGGGAAGGCTTTGCGAGTACAGGACCGACGCCCCCGTCGGTCAAGTGCGAAAGTAGGACCGGCGTTAGTGTAGGACCGGCGCCCTCGCAGGACCTGCACGCACCTCGGCTTGCTGTCCTGCGAGGCCTGAACCTCAACATACAACCCGGACGTGAGTCCGGGTTGTATTGCGTGGCGGATGGGCCACGCGTCCTCTCGACCAGGAGAGGGAATGGGTCGTGTCCTGGATGGAGATGATATCACAGTACTAATGGATCATCTCAGGTGGATTGATGGATAGAGTTTGGTCAGTTTGATCCTTGCGTC
>CAZYOC010000146.1:0-11153 GCA_964648415.1 uncultured bacterium
GATTCCAGCCCCCGATCACAACATTCGAGGGCAGGCTCTTCGCTGGAATGAGATTAGTTCCTATTGTGCAACAGTCTGTATAGTAATTCTCGAATGAAATGTCCCATGATGTCATTCCTGCGAAAGCAGGAATCCAGAATAAATAAGTACTTAAGAATCTTAGTATGTTCGATTCTTTGCAAGAACGACTATAGCTGATAACAAGGTTTGAAAAGGTAACAGTCCCTTTTTCCGGGGGTAGCTCAGGCGGGTGTAAGTTCGAGCTGGACAATGGCGTCCATGACTCGCTTGGCGGTCGGAACAAACCCGGCAGCATTGACCAGGGCCAGATAATAATCTACATTCCTGCCGTTACGAGGCCAAAGCGATCCATACCCGGTAGAAATATTTTCGTTCGGCATTTCAATTTCAAGAGGGAAAACGGCTACGTCTTTATCCAAATGGTCACGTTCAGGCAAGATCCCATCCCAAATCAGGAATTTCCCCTTGGGCTTCAGCACACGCTTCACTTCAACGAAAACCTGCAGATGGATAGTCTCCGGAATGTAAAGCAAAGTGAAAAAAGATGTCACAGTCTCAAAGGTCTTATCCGCAAAGCCGAGACGGGCGGCATTCATAATGACCTTCGAAGGTCCTGCGGCAGCTTCACGCAATTCGTTCCCGTCCGGATCAATGGCGACAACTCTTGATCCATGCAAGCGTCCCATGATCCCATCACCGCCGCCTCCGATATCGAGGATCTTTCCGGGACGATCAATCGGATCAAGGCGCAGGGGTTGGACAGGAAAATAGGAGAACCGTTCTTCATCTATTGTCGGGTGCTGCTCTTCAAGCATGGGGTGTGTTACCCTATTGTTAAAACGAAGTTTGCACGTGAAAAGGGGACTGTTACCTTTTTGTTTCACACTGTACTAAACATAAAACTTCTCGTGGCAAAAGGTAACAGTCCCTTTTTCCATGACGACAAGCTTCCCGGGGCAAAGTACTTCGATTCCAATAAATTCCATCATCAGGGAATGTAGTTCGCGGACATGCTACCGCGGAAGACCGCTGTGACCGTTTTCCCATCAAAGATCCCCGCTCTCCACTCTATCGCCCACAGCGCCTGCTCGATCACGCGCTCGAAATGCCAGGCTGTTTCCGAAACATAGTGAATCTCCACCTTGAGCGGCACGCCATCCTCATTCAGCAGCACCTTTACATCCGCATTGACTGAAACCGCCTGTATCGTCGCGTCCGGCGGGTACAAGTCATGGGCGTGGAGATAATCATGCAGCGCCTGTTTGCCACCGGCGGGAACGGGCGGGGCGTAGGCATGCCCCGGCGGGGGCGGGTAAACCCCGTGAATAAAGGACGCAGGAAACAACTGCAAGAGGCACTCATCGACTGTCCCCGCGGTTTCCGGCCCGCGAACCTCGCCTTCCCAGGGATCAACGGCCTGCATCTCGATCTGCCCGGCTTTCCCTGCGGCCAGCAGCACCCAGTCCGCATCCAGTTCCTGCCCCCAGGTCATGGCTTCATCGACAGCCCAGAGCTCCAGGCGGAGGGTGTCGCCCTGCCAGGCGTCAACGACGGCTCCGATGGGGATCAGCTCCGTCTCGTTCAACACGGCTTCTGTAACACTCAGGACATGTTCCCAGGGGCTTGGGGGCGCAGAGAAACGGGTGTCGGGGGCCGGAGGGAGGACCAGGATACGGTCATCCAACGCAGTCGCTGAGCGTGGAAAAAACAAGCAGGCGAGCAGCATTCCCGTCACCAGGACGGGAATGCGATGAAGCCACCTGTAGTTGTATGGTCGATTGCCGCTCATTGCCGGAGTCAGTTCTGCCAGTAGGGATCACGTTTTTCGAGGAACGAGCCCATGCCTTCCTGGCCCTCCTCGCTGATACGCAGTTCCGCGATCAAGCGGGCGGTGTAGTCACGCACCGAATCGAGCGGCTCCTCGCCCACCTTGCGAATCAACTGTTTACACTTGTCCAGTGCGACCGGGCCGCATTGCGCAAAGGCGGTGGCGAAGCTGCGGACGGTATTGTCGAAGTCGCCCGGTACACAGACCCGGTGGACCAGACCATAGTGCAGGGCTTTGTCGGCATTGAAGCGGTCGCCGGTGAGCATCAGCTCACGTGTCCGGCTTTCGCCCAGTTTGCGGATGCAATAGGGGCTGATCACGGCGGGGGTGAGCCCGAGCCGCACTTCGCTGAACATGAAGATTACGCCTTGTTTGGCGATAGCAATATCACACGCCGCCACCAGGCCGACGCCGCCGCCTACTGTGGGGCCGTTTACCTGGGCGATCACCGGTTTCGGATGCGTGTAGATCAGATCCATCAGCTCGGCGAGATTCATGGCGTCCTGGTAGTTCTCCTCCTCGGAGAATTCCTTCATGGCGCTCATGTAGTCCAGGTCGGCCCCCGCGCTGAATGCAGAGCCTTCGCCCGTCAATACGATGGACCGGCAGGGATGGTCCAGCAGCGCCCTGAACGCCGCCGTAAGATCCTCCACCATCAGGCTGTTGAATGCGTTGCGTTTCTCCGGCCGGTTCATCCTGACAATGGCCGTGTGGTCCTTGATGTGCAGATCAACCGTCTCCAGGTCCATCTCCAGAACTCCCTGTTGTGTATTCCCCGTTTGCGTTCGTTCTACTCCGCTTTCGGTTCCCTGTACGTCGGCAAGGTGAACACGACTCGTGCGCTGAATACGAAGCCGCCATTGTCGAATCCGGTCTCTTCCACACCGCCGACCGTATCCCAGAAATTGGTCTCTGTGGTGTTGAACAACCCCTCGAGCTGGTCGGCGTGCTGGTTGTGCCACCAGGTATTGTCACTGAACTGCGCTTCGCCAACAGGGTATTCGACTTCAATACCCACCGTCAGATTCTTATAGGCTTTGTATTGTACGCCGATGAATGGCCCCACAAACAGGCCGTTGCCCTTGAAGCGGTCGAAAATGCCCGGGTAACCGCGGTCCACGGTAACGTTCAACAATCCGACGCCCACCCCGGCGGGGAAAGTGAAGCTGTTGTAGGTGGCCTGGCCGTAGAAGCGCGCCTGCAGTTCGTTGGTGCTGATTTCGAAGGCGCGGTAGACATCATCGACAAACGCGCCTTTCTGAGCGGAGCCCATCCGCATCATCACCTCGATGCCCATGTGACGGCTCTTCAGACCAAACCCGCCGCCGTAACGAAAATAGGGCGAAGGGAAGACCTGGCTGAAGGCCTCCTCGGCGGGATCCTGCAGGCCGCCAATGAGGAACAGGTAGGGTTGGTACGGTTTTTCCACCTCGTCGCCGGATACCTGGTAGGACGTGCTGTAGGTCTCCGCCCGGGCGAGACCGTTCGCCAACAGCACCGGCAACAGGAGCAGGCAGCATAGTACACGGTTTACAATCCTCATGATCGCTCCTTTCGTCCATCCCCGGCTCAACACAATACAATACAATATACGAAAGAAATCGTATAGAGCTCTGTGAACACAGGGCGGAAGTCTTTCTTATCCCACGCACCAGTCCATCCTGCGGTTTCACTATCTGTCTCCGTAATAAAAAAAACCCGGGCTGCATGAGTCCGGGTGTACATGCCAAGCATACAACGACTACATCCGGAAAATCCCCATCTCCATATCGGGCACAGGCTGGTTCAGCGCCGTTTCAATACCCAGCGCCAACGCGGGACGAGTGTCGGCCATGGTGATGATGCCGTCATCCCAGAGCCGCGCCGTGGCGTAGAAGGGATGCCCCTCTTCCTCGTATTTGTCGAGAGTGGGTTGACGGAATTTCGCCACTTCTTCCTCGGTCATCTTCTCTTTGCCGCGAGCTTCGAGTTGGTCCTGCTTCACCTGTGTCAGTACATCCGCCGCCTGTTCGCCGCCCATCACGCTGATCCGGGAGTTCGGCCACATCCACATCATCCGCGGGAAGTACCCGCGCCCGCACATGGCGTAGTTACCCGCTCCGTAGCTGCCGCCGATCACCACCGTGAACTTCGGCACATCCGCGTTCGCCACCGCGTGCACCATCTTCGCGCCGTCCGAGGCGATGGCGCCGTGCTCGTACTCCTTGCCCACGATGAAGCCCGTGATGTTCTGCAGGAAGATCAACGGGATCTTCCGCTTGGCGCACAACGTGACAAAATGCGCGCCCTTCTTGCTGCTCTCGCTGAACAACACGCCGTTGTTGCCCACAATCCCCACCGGATAGCCCATCAGGTTGGCGAAGCCGGTGACCAGCGTGTTGCCGTAGCGGGCTTTGAACTCGTGGAACTTGCTGGCGTCGACGATGCGGGCGATCACCTCACGCACATCGTACGGTTTCCGGATGTCGCGGGGCACCACGCCGTACAGCTCCGCCGGGTCGTAATGCGGGTCTTCCGGCGCATGACGCATCAAGTCGAACTTGGGACGCGGGCCCAAGTTCTCGAGAATGTTGCGGATGATGCGGATCGCGTGGGCGTCGTCCTCGGCGAAATGGTCCGACACGCCGGAGATGCGGGTGTGGACATCCGCGCCGCCCAGTTCTTCCGGCGTACAGACATCGCCCGTGGCCGCTTTCACCAACGGCGGGCCGCCGATGAAAATCGTGCCCTGCTCCTTGACAATCACCGTCTCGTCGCTCATCGCCGGCACGTACGCGCCGCCCGCGGTGCAGGAGCCCATCACGCAACTGATCTGGGGGATGCCCAATCGACTGAGACGAGCCTGGTTGTAGAAGATCCGCCCGAAATGGTCCCGGTCCGGGAAGGTGCCCGCCTGTTCCGGCAGGAAAATGCCGCCGGAATCCACCAGGTACACACAGGGCAGACGGTTTTCCAACGCTACCTGCTGCGCGCGGACATGCTTCTTGATGGTCATGGGGAAGTAGGTGCCGCCCTTGACCGTCGCATCGTTGGCGATGATCAGCGTCTCCTGGCCGTGGACCACGCCCACGCCGGTGATGATCCCCGCCGCCGGGGCCTCGTTGTCGTACATCCCATACGCCGCCAGTGTGCTGAACTCCAGGAACGGCGTGTCCGGATCGATCAACGCGTCGATCCGTTCCCGGGCGGTCATCTTGCCACGGTCCTTGTGCCGTTGCACGTATTTCGGCGGGCCGCCCTGCCGGACCCGGTCAAACAGCTCCAGGTATTCCTTCTCGAGCTGCTTGTGGTGCTCGACGTTGGCCTTGTATTCCGGGTCCGAGGTGTTGATCATGGTTGGGATGCGAAACAAGATGCCCTCCTCATGCTGAAATGGTGGAACCTGCCGGGAGATTTGCCTCCAGCTTGCGCGGAAGGTACGGCAATATAGCTCTCAGGACCCATAAACAAAAGTGATGCTCCTTTCCTGGTTCATGAAGTTAGACTACGTTTGAGTCTGAGACCGGCCGGCATGGCCCGGTTTGCCGTGCGCTTGCGGGCGGTCAGAAATCACAATCAGCGATGGATGACGCTGAACGAATCTGAGGTTAACGTATCAGAGCAAGCCGGGAAGCAAGCGGCTGCGGCTCCGGAGGAGGCAACTTCGCGTGGGAACGTGTGGAACAAACCCTAACACCAACGCATATTACCTAATAGTTAAGGCGACCTAACAAAACACAGAAAACACGAAAGGGAGTAGCGATGCGTACATTGACTTCGATTCTGACAGCGGCTCTGATGCTGATCTCGGTGAGCGGCTTGCAGGCGGCCACCTGGGAGTTCGACATGCCTCATTCCAGCGTCGGCTTCAAGGTGAAGCACCTGATGATTTCCAACGTGACCGGTGAGTTCAAGCAGTTCAGCGGCACGGTGAAGTACAATTCGGACAAACCGGAAAAGTCCAGCATTGATGTGACCATTGACCTGGCGTCGGTGGACACCCGCAATGAAGACCGTGACGAGCACCTGCGGAGCGCGGATTTCTTCAACGTGGCTGCGTACCCGACCATGACCTACCAGTCGAAGCGTGTGGAGAAGGTTGACGGCGGCTTGAAGGTCTACGGCGAGCTGACGCTGCATGGTGTGACCAAAGATGTGGTGCTGGACGTGGAAGGCCCAACCTCGCCGATGATGTTCATGGGCAGCACCCGGGTCGGCGCGACAGCTACAGCGACCGTGGACCGGCGCGACTTCGGCATCACCTGGAACAAGAACCTGGACGCCGGCGGTGTGGTGGTCGGCAACGAGGTCAAGATCAGTATTGAGGTGGAGCTCGTGAAGGCCGAGTAGGTTCTCGAGCAGATACGAGTGAAAGGCTGTTCCGTATATGGAGCAGCCTTTCGCTCTTTGCCTCCGATTTGATTCCGCCGGACCGGCGGCTTTTGAACCTCGCTTCGGAAAACCATTACCTTCTACGGTATTATTGAACAGATAGCTCGCTGGCCCGGATGTTTCAAGAATCAGGTGGCATGGCCCGGTTTGCCGAGCGTTTGAAGGGATTCTGACATCACAGTCAGCTATGGATGATGCCGTTTGGTATGCTGGTTCGCACGTAAGGCAAGCCGGGAAAGATGCTCCCGATCTGCTCTTCAAGGGATGGATAGAAGTTTTCCCTTGTCAACCATTGTGTTCAGCGTTTGAAACCAACCGTATGGCGAGGGGCATATCGGGCCATGCGACGATTTTGTTTTATTGATACTTCTGATGCGGCAGGCAGAGTGCCTGCAGCGATTTTTCTGGTTTAAGTGCGGGATGGATGTTCAGGGAGGTTTCCTTGGCCGTAAAAACACCTGAGAAGCGCAAGAGCAGCGGCGGCAACGGCAGAAAAGCGCCGGCGGTCACCAGTTGGAACGCGGAGTACGTGGACGAGCTCTACCAGCAATGGCAGGAGGATCCCGGTTCGCTAAGCGAGTCCTGGCAGATGTTCTTCAAGGGCTTCGACCTGGCGATGTGTCCCCGAGCCTGTGTCGCCAACCAGGCGGCGCACAGCCAGTCTCAGGTCGCCAGCCTGATCTACGCCTACCGTAGCGAAGGCCACATGATCGCCCAGATCGATCCTCTCGGCGACAATGCGCAAACACACCCCGACCTGGAGATCGAGCAGTTCGGCTTCAGCGAGGAGGATCTGGACTCCGTGTACGACACGGGCCACCTGGGCGGACCCAGCCGGGCGCCGTTGCGTGACATCCTGAAGATCCTGCAAGACACCTACTGCCGCAGCATCGGGGTGCAGTACACCCACATCCAGGACAAGCAGATCCGCCGGTGGCTGCAAGCCGAGATGGAGCCCATCCGAAACAGGCCGACCTACGATGAGGGCAAAAAACTCGCCATCCTGAACAAGCTGGTCAACTCCGAGCTGTTTGAGACCTTCACCCAGACCCGCTACCGTGGGCAGAAACGCTTCTCGCTGGAGGGCGCGGAGACCTTGATCGCGCTGCTGCACGAGCTGGTTGAAATCACGCCGGCCTATGAGATTGTCGAAGTCGTCATGGGGATGTCGCACCGCGGACGGCTCAATGTCCTCGCCAACATCCTCGACAAGGAATACGCGCAGATCTTCGAGGAGTTCGAGGACGACCACGAGCAGGACGCGTGGGGCGGCGACGGCGATGTCAAGTACCACAAGGGCTTCAGCTCGACGCACTACAACCGTGACGGTCACAAGACTCACCTGACCCTGACCGCCAACCCGAGCCACCTGGAAGCGGTGGACCCGGTGGTGATGGGCCGGACCCGCGCCAAGCAGCGGCAGTGGGGCGACGCCGATGAACGGAGAAAAGTGCTGCCGATCCTGATGCACGGCGACGCCGCCTTTTCCGGGCAGGGCATGGTGGCCGAGACGCTCAACCTGTCGCAGCTCAAGGGCTACAAGGTCGGCGGGACCATTCATGTCATCGTCAACAACCAGATCGGCTTCACCACCGACCCGAAGGAATCCCGTTCCACAGCGTACACTACCGACATCGCGAAGACGGTGGAAGCGCCCATTTTCCATGTCAACTTCGAGGACCCGGAAGCGGCGGTCTACATCGCGGAGCTGGCGCTCAAGTTCCGGCAGACGTGGGGCCGGGATGTGGTGATCGATATGATCTGCTACCGTAAGCACGGCCACAACGAGGGCGACGAGCCCTCGTTCACGCAGCCGTTGATGTATGAAAAGATCAAGAAGCACGACTCGGTGCGTGAAATATATACAAAGCAGCTCCTCGACGAGGGCGTAATCACCAGGGAGGATATGAAGCGCACCGAGAAGGAGATGAAGGAGATCCTGGAAGAGGATCTGGAGACGGCGCGCAGCAGCTATGTTCAGACCGATCCGGAACCCTTCTCTGAGCGCTGGGAGGGACTCGACGAGCCCTTCAGTAATGGTCCCTGGGAAACCAGAGTCAGCCGTGAGAACCTGCTGCAAGCCGCCAAAGCGCTGACAACCGTCCCGCCGGAGTTTAACCTCAACCGGAAGATCGAGCGCAACCTGAAGGAGCGGATGCAGGCGGTGGAGGAGGACGGCGACCTGGATTGGGGCTTCGCCGAACTGCTGGCGTTCGGGACGCTTCTCCAGGACGGCAACGCTGTGCGTCTCAGCGGGCAGGACAGCGAGCGCGGCACGTTCTCCAGCCGCCATTCGGTCTGGCACGACGCCGAAACCATGGAGGCCTACAAGCCGCTGAACCACATCCGCCAGGACCAGGCGCGGTTCTGTGTCTACAACAGCCCGTTGTCGGAAGCGTCGGTGCTGGGCTTTGATTACGGCTATTCGTTGTCCGAGCCGGGCATGCTGATCCTGTGGGAAGCGCAGTTCGGCGATTTCGCCAACGGCGCCCAGGTGATCATCGACCAGTTCATCACCTCCTCGCAATCCAAGTGGCATCGCACCAGCGGGCTGGTCATGCTGCTGCCGCACGGGTATGAAGGCATGGGGCCGGAACACTCCAACGCCTACCTGGAGCGTTACCTGTCCGCCTGTGCGCAGAATAACATCCAGGTGTGCAGTTTTACGACGCCCGCGCAGTACTTCCACGCGCTTCGGCGGCAGATGAAGCGTCCCTTCCGGCTGCCGTTGATCGTCATGTCGCCCAAATCCCTGCTTCGCCACAAGCTTGTTGTGTCACCGGTGGAGGACTTTGTCGAGGGACGATTCCGTGAGATCCTCAATGATCCCAAACCGCCGGCGAAAGCGAAGCGGCTGATCCTGTGCAGCGGGAAGATCTTCTACGACCTGTACGAAGCCCGTGAGGAGAAGGAAATTGAGGATGTCGCGCTGGTGAGGGTGGAGCAGTTCTATCCCTTCAATAACGAGATGCTGACCCAGATCGTGAACAAGTACGGCTGGATCCGGGAAATCGTCTGGGCGCAGGAGGAGACCAAGAATCGTGGCGGGTGGAACTTCATGCGGCCCTTGCTGCATTACCTGTTCCCGGAGATGCGGATTCGGTATGTGGGCCGCGGGTACGCCGCCAGTCCGGCGACCGGCTCCGCCAGCCGCCACCGCCAGGAACAACAACAGATCATCGACGCCGCCCTGGGCAAGGAGAAGTTCCTCCGGGATTACCCGGTCCTGCCCGAAGAGTTGGCGTTCGGATAACGGGGGAGACCAACGATGAAGGTGGAAATCAAGGTTCCGGAAGTAGGCGAGTCCATCACCGAGGGCATCCTCGTGGAATGGAAAAAGAGCAACGGCGACTTTGTGGAAGTCGATGAAGAACTGTTCGAGCTGGAAACCGACAAGATCACCATGCCGGTGACGGCGGAAGAAGAAGGCGTACTCGAGATCAAGGTCGAGGCCGACAACACCGTGCAGATCGGCGATGTGGTCGGGACCATCGACACGGACGCCAAGGAAGGCGAGAAGGACGCCGGTGATGAGGAAAAGGAATCCTCAAGCGCTGCCTCAGAAAAAGAGGAAGAGGAGCCGGAAGAAAAGCCGGAGAAGTCTGAGAAGACGGAGAAGCGCGAGGAGCAGGAAGTGCCGCAGAGCGCCGGGCCTCCGGTCAGCAAACCGGCAGGTAAAGCTCAGGCGAAAGAAAAGCTGACCCAGGACTACGACTTGAGCAAGCTGTCGCCCGCCGTGCGGCGCATGATCGACGAGAACAACCTCAACCCGAACCTGATCACGGGTACGGGCAAGGAGGGCCGCATCACCAAGAAAGACGTGATTCAGTTCCTCGAGAATCCCCCGGAAGAAAAAGAAGAGAAGGAAGAGAAGAAATCCGGCGACACCAAAGGCCCCAAAAAGGCTAAGGAGCCGAAGAAGCCGCCCCAGCCTTCGGACAAGTCGGGCCGAGAAGGCGACCGTGTGACGCGCAGGACCATGAGTTCGCTGCGCCAGCGTGTGGCCGAGCGGCTGGTGGAGGTCCAGCAGAACGCCGCTATCCTGACCACCTTCAACGAAGTGGACATGTCGCGAGTGATGGAGCTGCGCAACCGTTACAAGAAGTCCTTCGATGAGAAGTACGGCGTCCGCCTGGGCTTCATGAGCTTCTTCGTGAAAGCTGCGGTGGAGGCCCTGCAGACCATCCCCGAGGTCAACGCCCACATCGACGGCAACGAGATCGTGCAGAACCATTACTACGACATCGGCGTGGCGGTCTCCACCGAGAAGGGCCTGGTGGTGCCGAATGTGCGTGACGTGGACAAGAAATCCTTCGCCGAGGTCGAGCTGGAGATCGCCGACCTGGCGAAGAAAGCGCGCGACCGGAAGCTGACGCTGGACGACCTGCAAGGGGGAGTGTTCACGATCTCCAACGGCGGCGTGTTCGGTTCGCTGCTGTCCACCCCGATTCTCAATCCGCCGCAGAGCGCGATCCTTGGGCTGCACGGCATCAAGAAGCGGCCCATGGTCGTAGGCGACGATGACCACATCGAAGTGCGGCCCATGATGTACCTGGCGATGAGTTACGACCACCGCATCATTGACGGCCGCGAGTCGGTGCTGTTTCTCAAGCGCATCGTTGAGGTGATCGAGAACCCGGAACGGTTGATGCTGGGGATTTAGTGCTCCATTGCATCAGGTATGATGCTTTCTGAGCTGCGTCATTTGTTTCAGGACAAGGCGCATCTTTGCAGACATATAGGGCCTGTTGCACGAATTCTGATGTCTCTCATTCCAGCGAAGGCTGGAACCGGAACGAAGTGTAGCTTGCGGTGTCCCGTAGTTTGGGACAGCCGTGAATCCAGTCATGTTTATATACTACAATATGTTAACTATGCAAACACCCTGTTAAACACTATTTCGGTTCAGAATTGCTAACATTTTGTATTCTTG
>CAZYOC010000147.1:0-11105 GCA_964648415.1 uncultured bacterium
GCTCGAGTGATTTCCCCATCCCGACTTGCTCTTCACCGGCAGACCTCCTGTCCCGCTGCGTCGTCCATTGTTGTGTCCGATAAGCGTCCGAGGATGGTAAGGGGCAAATCGGGCCATGCGTGCGTTTTGTGTGTCCGTTTTGCGTACTCTTTATTGTGTCGTTTTATTGTGTCAGTTCTCCGCACACAACGCTAAGGAACTGACACGACTCGCGTACTATCCCCGGACCGGGGGTGGTCCGGGCGACCTGGCAATGCGTCTCCCGGACAGGCATGTCCTGTGGTGCAAGCCTATTTGAAATCCACCAGTTCCACGTAGAACACGAGCGTGGAGTTGGGGGGGATGGCGCCGGGGAAGCCACGGGAGCCGTAGCCCAGTTCCGGCGGGATGCGCAGCAGGCGTTTCTCGCCGCGTTGCATACCGTCAATACCTTTGTCCCAGCCGGAAATGACCTGGCCCGCGCCGAGCTTGAACACGAGCGGTTCGCCCCGCGGAATCGAGCTGTCGAAACGCTTCCCGTCGGTCAGCCAGCCGATGTAGTGCATACTGGTCATCTTGCCGGCGGCGACCGCATCGCCTTCGCCGTCTTGCAGGATCACGTATTCCGGGCCGTCGGGCATCTGCTGCCAAGTCAGTGTCTCGAGATCGGGCAAGGTCATCGCTTCGATTTGCTTCAGGACGTTCTGTGTGACGTCTCCACTCATGGTTTCAGCTTCCTTGTCGGTGGTTTGGTTGGTTTCTCCGGCGTTTTCTTTCTTGCCGCATCCGATCACAAGCAGGATTGCGAGCAGCAGAGTGATCAAGACTGTGGTGGTACGCATGGCGACTCCTATCTGATGTCTAACACTTCGATGTAGAAATACAGAGTGGCGTTGGGCGGGACACGACCACGGCCGTTTTCGCCGTAGCCCAGTTCCGACGGAATCTTCATGAAGCGCTTGTCTCCGACACGCATACCCTTGATGCCTTCGTGCCAACCCTGAATCACCCTGGATTTTCCGATGGTGAAGTCAAACGGCTCTATTCGATCCAGGCTGTTGTCCAGACGGCGGCCATTCGAGAGCCAGAGTACGTAATTGACAGTGACAAGGTCGCCTTCCTTAGCCTCGATACCTTCACCCACATCAAGATCCACGTAGGCAATGCCGTTGCCCATCTCGTGTTCGAAATAAAGGGAATCCAGCTTGGGCATGCGTTGGGTGTCCCGGATACTCCGCAGCACGTTTTCTTTGTATTCGGGCGTGTTTGTTTTTTGTTCCTTCCCGCAGCTCGCCACCATCAGTACCAGCAGGCTCAGCAGCAGGATGGCAACAGTGTTCCTGGAATGCATGGGTCTCCTCCTGTATAAACTAATCCGCTTCCCGCCAGTCGGCCGGCAGCAGTTCTTCTCGTTCGGCAAGTGCAATCGTATGCAGCGCGCGCTTCACCACCGGCGGGTCGATCATTTTACTCCCCAGGCTGACCACGCCCAGGCCCTGAGCTTCGGCCTTCTCAAACGCCAGCACGATTTTCTTTGCTTTGTCGATCTCGTCGGCGGTGGGGTTGAACCCGTCATGCACCACCTGGATCTGCCGGGGATGAATGCAGCCCTTGCCCTCGAAGCCGAGTGCTTTGGCTTCCAGGACCGACTCGCGCAGGGCGTCCATGTCCGACACGTCGGAGAAGACCGTGTCGATGGGCTGCACCCTCGCCGCCCGGGCGCCGTTGAGCACCTGCGCGCGCGCCCAGAAGCTCTCCCGGCCCTCGTTGGTGCGTTGCGCGCCGATGTCCGCCGTGTAGTCTTCCAGACCGATGGCCAGACCGACGACGGTGTCGTGGGCCGCGGCGATGTCGAAAGCGAACCACGCTCCGTGAGCGGACTCGATGATCGGCATCAGCCAGACCGGTTTGTCCCGCTCCTGGAAGCCCAGCAGCTTCTCGATTCGGGACGCCACATCGCGGACCTGATTCGGCTCTTCCACCTTGGGAATCATAACGAGCTGTACACCGTAGCCGACAAGCCATTCCAGGTCTTTCAAGCCCTGTTCGCCCTGGTTGATCCGCACCATGCGTTCGCAGCCCTGGAAATCGTGGGCCACGAGGGCGTTACGGACCAATACACACGCCGCGTCTTTTTCCGAAGGCGCGACCGAATCCTCCAGGTCGAGGATGACGCCGTCGGGGTGATGCAACGGGGCGTTGAGTATGAATTTCGGGTTGTTGCCCGGCAGGTAGAGCCGGGACCGGCGGGGGCGTTTGCGGTCGGTGGCAAGTGTTCGCTCCCGTTTCGACGGCAGCCAGGGCTCGAGGTGCTCATCTGGCAACGCGCGGCGGAGGGCGGTTTCCAGACGCGCCATCAGGACGAAGGGAATCGCGCCCTGGTCCTCGACTGTAACCCGGGCGTGTTCGATGCCGAAATGGGCCAGCCCCTCCCGGATCAGCTTCCGGTTCTGCTCGCCGTACTGGATCTCGACCTTGCTGCTGAAGGCGAGGTTGATACCGCCCTCGCTCAAAAGTTCAATCTGCACCCAGGCGTCGGACCGTACCTTGTCGCCACGTTGTCCCGCCTGGCCTGTGGGGTTGCTCATGGATCTATCCCGGTAATGCGTTCCAGGTTGTTTCCAGCTCTGCAGACTGTCGCAGAATGCGAGAAGAATCTCATTCCAGCGAAGGCTGGAATCTAGGCAAGTATCAACAATACACCACCTTAGCAATCCAGCCTCAGAATTGTGTTCGGCGCTTGGTTTTCTTAGTTAACAGTCTATAGTATATCAACTTAACTGGATTCCTGCTTCCGCAGGAATGACATTTGTCGCCGATTCTGATATCGTTTGCTTCACTGGAATGAGAGCGATTTCAATTTTGATACAGTCTGTCTGGGAAGATACAACGGGCGGCCGTGAGGATAAAGGGATTGGGGGCGCCGAATGCAGATAGAGCATGGCTGCGCTCTTGTACCACGAGCCCCTGACAACTAGATTGACCACCAACCATCACAGGAGGCGGGAAACAGGATGTATTGGCCCTGGTCACGCAGACGGCGTCGGATGGGGTGGATCGCCCTGACCTTCGCCACGCTGGCGGTGCTCGGAGGAGTCTACCGTGCGGAGCGAACGGTACCCATGATGACCTCCGGGATCACGGTGAAGAACCTCTCGAAGCTCGGCATGTGGATGAAGAAGACTGCGGAGCACCTGGAAAAGACCGGTATAAAGGTCAACTGAGCCGATGTCGCTGCTCGCCTGGCTTCTACTGGCCGACGCGCTGCTGGTGGCGCTGTTGATGGCGGCAGACCGTGTTCTGCAGGCGCTGCAACGTCCGCCCGGACGTGTCTTCGATGCTGTCCAGCTCTTGGCGGCGGTGGTTGGAGTATTTCTGCATGCCGTCTGGAGCCGGGGCTGGGCCTGGGCCGCCGCCTTCTCCGCGACCACCCTGATCGTACCCTACCTGATTGAAATCCTCGGACAGGCGACAGGGTTTCCCTTCGGACGGTATCGTTACACGGCCAAAGCCGGCCCGATGCTGCCGGGCGGTGTGCCGGCGGCGGTGGTGCTGATGTGGTGGGGGCTGCTGTATGTAACCTGCCAGAGTGGGCATTTGATCGCGGTTGCGGTTGGTATTCAGTACGGTTGGTTTGCTGTGCTTATCGCGGCATTGCTGGTGACGGCCTGGGATCTTACCGGAGACCCGGTGGCGGTTCATGCCGGGATGTGGCGCTGGGAAAAACGGGGTGGCTGGTATGGCATCCCCTGGAGCAACTACGCCGGCTGGTTGGGTGTTTCTCTGGTCAGCTTGTTGCTGGTCGAGGGGTTGTGGGGTGCGCCGGACGTTGTGCTCTCGGAGTCTGCTTTACAGCGTTTCCTGCGCTATGTTCCGCCGCTGCTGCTGGGCCTGCTGTACCTGAACTATGCGGGTGCGGGCTTTCGCAGGGGATTGAAAGGGCCGGGGATCGTGGCGCTGGTGCTCGGCGCGGGGATGCTGGTTTTCGTTGGATACGGTCTCTTTCATATATAGACGGATGACTCATTGCAATTTGCCCCGGGCAGCTTGTCGTGAGTACAAGACTTCATATCGCTACCGGCGATGAACTCAGCTTCGAGTTTTGTATTCAGAAAGTTCATCGCTGCCCGGGTCTAAACTAAACGTTGACAAGCAGCTACAGGTCAAGTATAAACCCGGGCAGCGACGAAAAGATGCAGCAAATAGAATATGGCTCGTTCATTGCAAAGGGACAGGTTTTTCCACGTGTCGCACATCAAGCTGCCCGGGGCAGAGTCCACAGAACATCATAATCCCCAAGATACAAACCACAAGACACCCAACTTATTGCAAAATGCAAAGAGCGAAAAGGAGAGACACCGTGCTCTCCAAAATTGCCGACCCTCACAAACTTCGCACTTCGTTTCAACCAACCTCTTGATCTTTCAGTGAGATAAAAAAGAGGAACTGGTAAATGATATGGAGCGCCCCGAGCGTTTGGAATTTGTGAAAAAAAGTGATAAATTCACCCAATTCGGGAGTGATTGAAACCAGCCAACAGGATAGCCAAACCACCCATGAACTTGAATTCACAAGGCGAACGGATCAAGGAAGTGCCTCTTGAAGAGGAGATGAAGCACTCGTACCTCGATTACTCCATGTCGGTAATCGTGTCGCGTGCGCTTCCGGATGTCCGCGACGGCCTCAAACCGGTCCATCGGCGTATCCTTTACGGGATGCGGGAACTCGGCGTTACCTACAACCGGGGACATAAGAAATCCGCGCGTATCGTTGGTGATGTCATGGGTAAGTATCACCCTCATGGCGACTCGGCGATCTACGATGCCGTGGTGCGCATGGCGCAGGATTTCAGCCTGAGGTATCCGCTGGTCGACGGCCAGGGGAACTTCGGGAGCATCGACGGCGACGGCGCCGCGGCCATGCGGTACACCGAAGCACGGCTGGCGCGTATCGCCGAAGAAGCGCTGGAGGATATCGAGAAGGAAACCGTCGACTTCGTCAACAATTACGACGACACGATGACGGAGCCGACGGTGTTGCCGGCGAAACTGCCGAACCTGCTGATCAACGGCGTCGGCGGCATCGCGGTAGGCATGGCGACCAACATCCCACCGCACAACCTCAGCGAGGTCATAGAGGCCACCTGCCACCTGATCCAGAACCCCGACTGCGAGATCGACGACCTGATGCGGTACATCCACGCCCCGGACTTCCCGACCGGCGGGATTATTTACGGCATCAACGGTGTCCGCGAAGGCTATCGGACCGGACGCGGGCGGGTGATCATCCGCGCCAAGGCCCACATCGAAGAAGACAAGCGCGGCAAGGAAAAGATCGTCGTCACCGAGATCCCGTACCAGGTGAACAAGGCCGTGCTGGCGGAGAAAATCGCCGGCCTGGTCAATGACAAGAAGATCGAGGGCATCAGCGATATTCGCGACGAGTCGGACCGTGACGGCATCCGGTTGGTCATTGAGCTGAAGAAGGACGCCTACGGGTCGGTGATCCTCAACCAGCTCTACAAGATGACCCAGCTCCAGACCACGTTCGGCATCAACATGATCGCGCTGGACCGGGGCATTCCCAAGCTGATGAACCTCAAGACGGTGTTGCAGAAGTTTGTCGAACACCGCCACGAGGTCGTGCTGCGCCGGACCAATTTCGATCTGCGGAAAGCCAAAGAACGCGAGCACATCCTGGAAGGCCTGAAGATCGCGGTGGACAACATTGACCGCGTGATTCAGATCATCCGCAAGTCCAGCGGCCCGGAGACGGCCAAGATCGCCCTGATGAGCGAGTTCGAGCTGACGGACATCCAGGCCAAAGCCATCCTGGACATGCGCCTCTCCAAGCTGACCGGCCTGGAGATCCAGAAACTGGAGGATGAGCTGAAGGCCATCCGCGAGCTGATTGCCGAGTTGCAGCGCATCCTGGATTCGCGCGACTTGCGCATGGAGATCATCCAGGACGAGCTGAAAGAGCTGGACGAGCGCTACGGCGACGAGCGGCGCACCGAAGTGGTCAAGCAGTACGAAGAGTTTACCGTGGAAGACATGATCGCCGAAGAGGACATGGTGGTCACGATCAGCCACGCGGGTTATATCAAGCGCCAGCCGGTCTCATCCTACCGTAAGCAGGGCAGGGGAGGACGCGGCAAGACCGGAGCCACCACCAAGGACGAGGACTTTATCGAGCACCTGCTCGTGGCCAGCACCCACGAGTACCTGCTGTTCTTCACCGAAGGCGGCCAGGTGCACTGGCTCAAGGTGTATGACATTCCGCAGCTTGGCCGCCTGAGCAAGGGCAAGGCGCTGGTGAACCTGCTGGAACTCGCACCGAACGATAAGCTGGCCACCTTCGTTTCGGTGAAGGATTTCGTGGAAGACCAGTACATCCTGCTGTGCACGGAAAAGGGCATCGTCAAGAAGACCGATCTGACGGCTTATTCCAACCCGCGGCGCGGCGGGATCATCGCTATCAACATCAAGGACGGCGACAAGCTGCTGAATGCGTCCATTACCGACGGCGACTGCGAAGTGATTCTCGGCACCAGTGGCGGAAAAGCCGTACGGTTCCGTGAGACGGATGTCCGCCCGACGGGCAGGACCACGGCGGGGGTGATCGGGGTGAACCTGCCGAAGAACCAGATCGTGGTCGGCATGGTGGTGGTGCGACGCGCCGGGACTTTGCTGGTGGTCACCGACCAGGGGTACGGCAAGCGCTCGGAGATCGCCGATTACCGTCTGACGAAACGCGGCGCGGGCGGGGTGCTGACCCTCCGCACGTCCCCGAAGGTCGGGCACATGATGGCGATCATGGAGGTGGTGAACGACGATGACCTGATGATCATCACCCAGAAGGGCGTGATGATCCGGCTGGCGGTCAAGGATGTGCGCGTAATCGGCCGGGCGACCCAGGGAGTGCGCCTGATTCGGCTCGACGACACCGACCACATCTCGTCCATCGCCCGCGTGTTGAAGCAGGACGACGCCGAGAAGAAGCTGGCTGAAAAAGAGGGCGACGAGATCCTCGATAGTATCGAAGAGCCGTTGGACGAGGAGGAGGACGGCGAAGCGGGGGAGGGCGAAGAACCCGCGGGAGACGATGAATCGGTTCCGGACGCCGGAGACGACGACTCATAGAGTGAGGTGTGGACGATGCCAAGGTCTCAGAAGAGAGAGACGCCGGAAAGCAAGATCAGCGATGCGACTGTACGGCGGTTGAGCCTGTACTACCGGTCTCTGAAATACGCCTATGACCGGGGGATGCGCACCATCAGCAGCCAGGAACTGGCGGACATGAACAACCTGACGGCGGCGCAGGTGCGTAAGGACCTGTCGTTCTTCGGGGCGTTCGGCCGGCGTGGGCTGGGGTACTACGTCGCGGACTTGCAACGCAATATCGCCCGGATTCTCGGGGTGAATAAGACGTGGAACGTGGCCCTGATCGGCGCCGGTAACATCGGCCGCGCGCTGGTGGATTACGACCAGTTCCGCCAGCAGGGCTTCCTGATCAAGGCGATTTTCGACAACGATCCTCAGAAAATCGGGAAAACCGTCCACGGCCTCGTGGTCAGGGACTTCGCCAACCTGGAAGACGAGGTCAAAGCCCTGAAGCTGAAAATCGCTATCGTCGCCGTTCCCTCCGGGGTGGCGCAGGCGGTGGTCGATCACCTGGTCGAGTGCAAAATCCGCGCGATCATGAACTTCGCTCCGATTACCCTCCAGGTGCCGGACAATGTCTTCATCCGCAACGAGAACATGGCGATTGAAATCGAGTCGCTGAGCTTCGCCCTGACCAACCGGAAAGAACCGCTCCGGACGATGGGTGGGTGATAATACCTGACATTCGCCGTGATAAAGATATCGTTAACCCTCGCGTTCCAGCGAGGGTTTTTCTTTGCTCCGCCCCCTTTTTCGATTCCCCTCGCGAATGGATAATTCTTCGAACCGGCGCTTGACTTCACCTGTGTTTAGACACTATCTAAAAAGCATGGACAATAGTGCGGAAATACTCCGGAGCAAAGGCATTCAACCGACGGCGCAACGTCAAGCTGTCGCCCGGTTTATCCTTTCCGCGGACTCACATCCCAGCGCCGAGGAAGTACGCGAGGCGGTGCAACGCCAGTTTCCCGCCATTTCCCGCGCCACTATCTACAATACACTCAACCTCTTTCACGACAAAGGCCTGGTGCAGCGGCGGGTGCTTAAGGAAGGTATGGTCGTCTTCGATCCGAAAACCGAGGCGCATCATCACCTGATCGATGTGGACACCGGCGAGATCCACGACATCCCTAACGACGCCATCCAGGTAGACAAACTCGATGAACTGAAAGACTATAACGTACACAGCTTCCACGTGGTCATCCACGGCCGGAGGAAGAGTAGTGACCGCACCTAGCCCGGATATTTCACGAGTATTCATGCTTCGTTAACATAACACTTGATATAGAACCGGTTTAAACGGTTTTCGGGGTTAGATCACTTGACGACAGTTTGTTGTTGTTTTAACAACCCGCTGCCGGGGTTGTCAAAGAGGGTGAAATTGTCTCCCAAGGTGCGCGCCAAACGGACGGCGCGTACCTTGGGCTATGGCAGAGAACCACTATGCCGGCGCGAAATCGCCTTGAACTTGACTCATCAAGAAACAAGCAGAAACGTTCATACCTGTTACAACGGACCACTAGCTGCGCGTTTTGTGTTATCCATGTGTTAGACGTATTCTATAAATAGACCGAATCTACTTCAAGACAAGATCCAAAACCCTGAGGAGGGAGACATGGCTGACAAGAAGAAGCAACTGACCACTTCCGCCGGCATTCCGGTGGGCGACAACCAGAACAGCCTGACCGCCGGGCCGCGTGGGCCGCTGCTGGTGCAGGATTGGCAACTGTTCGAGAAACACGGCCACTTCAACCGTGAACGGATCCCGGAGCGTGTGGTGCACGCCAATGGTTCGGGCGCGTACGGCGTGTTCACCGTGACTCACGACATCACGAAGTACACCAGGGCGTCGATCTTCAGCGAGGTCGGCAAGAAGACGGACTGCTTTTTCCGGTTCTCGACGGTAGCCGGGGAGCGTGGCGCGGCGGACGCGGAGCGGGACGTACGCGGGTTCGCCATGAAGTTCTATACCGACGAGGGCAACTGGGACCTGGTCGGCAACAACACCCCGGTGTTTTTCGTCCGGGATCCTTACAAGTTCTCCGACTTCATCCACTCCCAGAAACGCGATCCCAGGACCAACCTGCGCAGCAACACCTCGCAGTGGGATTTCTGGTCGCTGAGTCCGGAGAGCCTGCACCAGGTAACCATCCTGATGAGCGACCGCGGCCTGCCGAAGACGTACCGGCACATGAACGGCTACGGCAGCCACACCTACTCTCTGATCAACGCCGACGGCGAGCGGGTCTGGGTGAAGTTCCACCTGAAGACCGTGCAGGGGCACGAGCACTACACCGACAACGAGGCGGCGAAAATTGTCGGCGAGGACCGTGAGAGCCATCAACGGGATCTCTTTGACAGCATCGAGGCGGACGAGTTCCCGAAATGGCATGTCAAAATCCAGGTGATGACGCAGGAGGAAGCGGAGAAAACACCGTACAATCCCTTTGACCTGACAAAGGTCTGGCCGCACGGCGATTTCCCGTTGATCGACGCAGGTGTGGTGGAGTTGAACCGCAACCCGGACAACTATTTCGCCGAAGTGGAGCAGTCGGCGTTCAGCCCGGCGAACATGGTTCCCGGCATCAGCCACAGCCCGGACAAGATGCTGCAATTCCGCATCTTCAGCTACGCCGACGCCCACCGTTACCGCTTGGGCGTGAACTACGAGTCCCTCCCGGTAAACCGTCCCCAGGTTGAAGCCAACACGTATCACCGTGACGGGAGCATGCGTTTCGACGGCAACAGCGGCGGGTCAGTCAACTACGAGCCCAACTCCATGGGCGGACCGGTGGAGCACAAGAAGTACCTCGAGCCGCCGATGCCGGTGGACGGCGACGGCGACCGGTACGATCACCGCGAAGGCAACGACGACTACACCCAGGCGGGCGACCTGTTCAGGCTGATGGATTCCGGCCAGCAGGAACGCCTGTTCGGCAACATCGCCCGTACCATGGACGGCGTGCCCGACGGGATCATCGAGAGGCAGCTCAAGCACTTCGAGCTGGCCGATCCGGCCTACGGTGAAGGTGTGCGGAAGGCGCTGGGCAAATAGGCGCTGCTGTCTTGTGACATACAAAACCCGGCTTCTGAGAAGCCGGGTTTTGTATGTCGTGGAGACGCCGGGAATCGAACCCGGGTCCGGCGACGGAGCAACGGCACCGTCTACGCGTGTAGCTGACCTACTGAAGTCTCGACGGGTCCCTGGCGCCGGTCAGCAGGCAGGTTCCGTCCAGCTTGGTGAATCTTAGCACAGCAGCCCCAAGCGAGATGCTGCGAGCAGGTCGTTCTTAGCGACGTCCAAGGCAAGCCGAACGACCCGGGCTTACCAGGAACGACGCGGCTCTAGTTAGGCCGCGAGAGCGTAGCCGTTATCATCGGCAATTAAGGTTTGCCAACAAGGGTACGGGGTTGCTGACCCCCCCGACGCGCAGGTGACACCACTCAGCGTCCCGTCGAATCCATACGTCCCCGAGAACTGACTGGCTGGCGGCTGATGAGACCACCGTCTGCTTCTGTCTATTATACAACCTTCGCGCCCCTGTGTTCCAGTCCTGCCGGTCTCCCGTTCACCACCATCCCGTTCTCTCGAGACAGCACACCCTTGACAATGAGCCTCCGCGTGACTAATTTATCGACTGATTTAATCATTTGCTTAAATCAATCGACCGACACGAATCGACGCATCTATGCTGGCGCTCGGAAATAGTGCCTCGTTAGAACTGGAACCGGAGGAGATCCCCGCCCCCGACCAAAGCAGGAGGGCAGGCTCTGCGCTGAGGATGATATCGTTATACGGGCTGTTGCACAATAGGAACCAATCTCATTCCAGCGAAGGCTGGAATCCAGACAAGGTGCAAGAATACAATAAGTTAGCAATCTAGAACCAGAGTAGTGTTCAATAGGAAGTTTTTATGGTTAACATGTTGTAGTATATAGACATGACTGGATTCCAGCCTTCGC
>CAZYOC010000148.1:0-11099 GCA_964648415.1 uncultured bacterium
GCTTCACCATCCGCACCCCGGATGCCGACCGGCAGTTCTTCCAGCTCGCTTCCGGCATCCTCCACGCGATCGACACCGAATCCTTCCCGCCCAATCCCGGCTGGCAGTGCTCCACCTGCCCTGTGCGCAAGGCATGTGTGTTACACAACCCGGCTGACATGTGTCAGTCGGGATCTGCTGGGCAGCGCATCCCGCTTAGTGCATAACAGCGCGAAGATCGCGGCGCAACATGATGCGTCGCAGCCGCTGAAATCCCCTCACCGCACCCACTGAAGACTGACCTGACGGACTTGTTGTACAGCCATATGGGAAAACGGAGAAACCTGGTGTGATTCAGGCCGAAAAAGGCCGTTATCACACGATTATATGGCAAGTTATAAAAACGTGAACAAAACCGGGGTGCGCCGTGGAGTAATACTATGGACGGCAAAAGAACGGGACCATTCGTGACAGATTGGCCCTACTGATCGCCTTCCCTTTAACACTTCCAAGTTTCATCCAACCTGAGGAGAAGAACCATGAGTAACAAGAGTCCGCGTAGTAACTCTCTCTGCCGCTGGCCTGGTCATGACAGCATTCTGCTGAAAGTCAAAGACGTCGCAGAATTGTTGGGTGTCCACACCAACACGATTTACAACTGGGTTGCCGACGGCGAGATGGAGTGCGTTCGTCTGCCTGGGAACAAGATCACGTTCACGTATGACCAGGTTCAGGACTTCATCAACAACCGGCGTGACCGCGCCACTGGTAATTGGTCTGGACTGAACGCGGCGTAAAGGAGCATTCCATTGGCACATCTACGAACACGAAAGGCCAAGGATGGCCGAACCATCTACCATGCCTGCTTTTGGTATGCAGGAAGCAACCGAACCAAAAGTCTGGGCAAGGTAACGAAACGTAAAGCAGAAAAGCTGCTGAAAGCTATCGAGCTTGATATCATAAGCGGCAAGTTAAACATCAGTTCAAATGAACAACATGAAATATGGATAGATAAGTTCAATGAAGTATATGATAATTACTCAGCGCAGATGCTGGCACCAAAAACAGCACGTATGGACAGGGATATTCTTCAGAAGTTCAAAGAATATGTCGGCGACATAAAACTTAAAAATGTTAATCAAGATGATGTCGAAAACTACCTTGGGCATCGACTGACTACACTTGCAAAGGCGTCTGTGAACATTGAGCTAAGGCGGTTGAAATCAGTCTTCAACCGGGCCATTGAATGGGGGTACATCCAGTCTAACCCTGCCAGTCATCTGAAGCAGTATAAGGTCAAGCAGAGTAACGTCCCGGAATACCTGGAGCTTGACCAGATTGCTAAGCTTCGTGAAGCATTCAAGGATAGTCGCCTTGAAGGGATGGTCGAGTTTTTTCTGTTGACAGGAGCTCGGCTACGTGAAGTGGTGTACCTGATGAGTGAAGACATTGACACGAAGAACCAGGTCATTCACTTCCGCGGCAGCAAGACCAAGTCAGGCAGGAACAGATCAATCAGTTATGGTGATAAACCGGAACTTGTTACGCTGATTGAAAGGTTATCCCTTGAGGCCGATATGCCAGTCTTCAGATCCTCGCGGTTTCCTGACAAGCCTTGGGATCCTGATTACATCGGCCGCCGCATATCAAGGACCATGAATGAACTCGGTATGCCTTGGGCGAGTGTGCATACACTGCGGCACACGTTCGCTTCCCACATGTTAATAGCGGGAGTGTCAATCTACCTCGTCAGCAGGCTGCTTGGACATCATTCCATCCGGGTGACTGAAGAAGTGTACGGTCACCTTTCCCAGAAGGCCGCGGCACGGGCTCTGGGAGAGCTACCGTACTAAGATTCCGGGTCACAGGTGCACGGTTGGAAGTACATATGAAGTACGCATGGAAAAGGGCTTGTAGCACAATCGCTACAAGCCCTTGTTTTTCCTGGTACCCGCGTCGGGATTCGAACCCAAGGCCTTCTGCTCCGGAGGCAGACGCTCTATCCAGCTGAGCTACGCGGGCCTACTGCTGTGCTTTGAAAATAAGGCATTTCGCTCCGCCTTGCAAAGGCGACAGCGAAGCGGAGACAAACCTAACCTCCGCGCCTCGTGAATGCAAGCGCTCCTGTTCCCGCCGTGAGAGCACGACTTTGGACCGTCTCGCCTTGTTATCCCCAAGGGGGGGCAAATCAATCAAAATCGCCTCGCTCGCTTGCCTTTTTCCTTCGGCGATACTATACTGAAACTGGTGGGCGGGAACAGATGGAGCACGGTATGGAGTACTCTACCCTCACAGGACACCCCTTCCGGATGCGACTTCTTCTGCTTGCCGCCATCCTGCTCTTCCCGACGACCCCCGCGGTGTCACAGACCAGCGGCTACCAGCAGATCGACCAGGAGCTCGCCATGCTCCAGCGTCCTTCGCTGATCCTGAGCGCCGGCTACACCGGAGCCAAATGGAATATCAGCAATCTGGATCCGTACGACATGGCGTCGTATGGCCGCAACCTGGCCTTCATCAATCTGGGGCTGCACCACCCTCTGATTACCCTCGGCGAAGCGTTTGACGTGATCCAGGTACCCAGCCTGACGCTTTCCACTAACTTCGGGTATGGCGATCGCAGCAGCAAATACGTCGAGTACATCCCGGCCATGGTGAAGGAGATCCCGTACCTGCGCACCAGCGCCTGGGCGACGTTTTTCGAGTACACTTCGTTTCGGTGGCGCAGTGAGTATTACAACGTTAACGTGACCAACCCGCAGGGTTTTCTTGCGTTCGGTTACGGCAGCCGGGACCGTGGCGCGGCCAGCCATGAGACGGTGGATATGGGGTGTACGTTGCGCGATATCGAGTTCGGCCTGATCGGCTCGCCGGATGGGCGGGACCATATCACCATGATCGAGGTGGGGTATTTTTACAACTACTGGCAGCGTCCGTTGGCGGTCCCGGATGGCGGTATCTGGGCCGAGCCGTCCGTGTTTCACCCGGAATTTATCTTCCAGGGAATGTATGTCTTCCTGAACACAGACCTCCATGAAGGCGAGATGCCCGTGTTCGTCCAGTTCGGCATCAAGGCGGGGTCCGGGGTGATCCGTACCCGGGAAGTGATGGGGCATGATTATTTTCTGAGCGGAGAAGCGCTGGAAGGCAGCATGTTCGGGCTGGACTTCCGGGTGTCGATGGAGCGGGAGATAGTGGAGGACATGCTGGTGGGCCTGGCGTTTCAGGGGCAGATCCGCAAGATCGACCCGACGTATGAGTCCGGCGACACTGTGCAGCCCACCTACCTGCGCGGATCGGATTCCCGGCTGCGGGTGCAGCTATTCTCACGGTATGTCCTGTTCTAACCCGGATATTTCACGAGTATTCATGCTTCGTTAACATAACCCTTGATATAGAATCGGTTTAAACGGTTTTCGGGGTTAAATCACTTGACGACAGTTTGTTGTTGTTTTATACAACCCGCTGCCGGGGTTGTCAAAGAGGGCGAAATTGACTCCCCCGATCACAGCAGGAGGGCAGGCTCTGCGCGGGGATGACAGCATATAGTGGCATGGCCCGGTTTGCTGTGCGCTTTCGAGCGGTCTGAAATCACGATCAGCGATGGATAACGCCGGATGGATCTGCGGTGAACGTAGTCGAGCAAGCCGGGATAAGCGGGCGCATTGCCCCTATCATGGGCGGGACGCCCGTGCTACGAGCGTGATGGGACATTTCAAGCGAGCATCCGTACAAAACAGTGGATTCGGCTTGTTCCCACACCGCATCTGCATTAGATTAGCGGCATTGGTTAAGACGGCTTCAGTATTCACTGTGGGATCTTCCACACATGACAGCGAACGGCATGAAGAACGGTTTCCGGCTGACGGGGTTTTCCCGTTGTGTCGGCTGAGCGTCCAAGCTTGATCCGGCGGCGCTGGATCGTATCCTGAAAGACCTGCCCAAATCGGCGGACCCGAACCTGCTGGTGGGGACAACTTCGCCCGATGACGCGGGCGTATACCGCCTGCAGGACAACCTCGCGCTGGTGCAGACGCTGGACTTCTTTACGCCGGTTGTAGACGATCCCTATGACTACGGGCGCATCTCCGCGGCGAACAGCCTGTCGGATGTTTACGCCATGGGCGGGCGACCGATCACCGCCATGAACATCGTGTCGTTCCCGCACGGCGACTTGCCCGAAGAGGTGCTGACCAGTATTCTTCGCGGCGGGTTCGACGTGTGCGATGAAGCGGGTGTGGCGGTCTGCGGAGGCCATTCGGTCACCGACAAAGAGCTGAAATTCGGCCTGTCGGTCACCGGGCTGGTGGATCCCGCCAAGATGCTGACCAAGGGCGGCGCACGTCCCGGCGACAGGCTGGTGCTGACCAAGCCGCTGGGCAACGGGTTGATCGCCAACGCCATGATAAATGACGCCGATGTAGCGGAAGCGGTGAAGGCCTCGACCGCGATCATGGCCCGTTTGAACCGGGTGGCGTCGGAAGCCGCGGTGGCGGTGGGCGCCCATGCCGCTACGGATGTCACCGGGTTCGGCCTGCTCGGTCACGCCCGCGAGATGGCGGAGGCCGGCGATGTTACGTTCCACATTAACGCCTCGGCGTTGCCGGTGATCGAGGGGGCCATGTGGGTGGCGGAATCGGGATCCTACTATTCCGGTGGAGAGCGGCGCAACCGCAGCTTCGTGGACCCGGTACTGGATATGGAGGATTCGGTTCCGGAACCGTTGCAGCGTCTGCTGGCGGACCCTCAAACCTCCGGAGGCCTGCTGTTGGCTCTCCCGCCTGATCGGGTCGAAACATTTATGACCCAACTGCATCAAGTAAATGAGGATGCCTGGGATATTGGCTACGTAGAAGATGCGAGCGATGTGAGACTGGTCATTCGAAAGGTGTGACACAGCTACTTGTAATATGAATGATTCGACCGTATACTCCTGCCAGGTGAAGAACCTCTTGGGAGGGGTTGCAAATCACCGATGGTAACGCCCACTGGGCCGGTTCAGCGATCTCCGGCCGGGCAGTTCCGGTGCGAATACCTCGTTGTGTGCCGCTTTCCTGCAACCTAAGGGGGGTCTATGTTACGGTTCGCCCATACCGTGCTGACCAGTGCAGTTCCTTGCCTGTTGATTTTGCTCACCCCGGTAGTGTCTTGCCTGCTGAAACTCCCCGACATGGCCACAGCGCTTGCGCAGCAACGTGTGCTGGATGAGATGATTCTCCCGGAGACACCGGAGTATCTCTATCCGGATCAGGCGCTGCCGGAGATCGTCAAGAGCGGAGCCAGCCAGGGACATGAACACTGGACGGCGGATTCCAAGTACCGCATCGAGGGCGAGTACAAGATCTACCTGGGCGACTCGCTCTCCATTGACGCCGGCGTTTGGGTGGGGCTTGCTCCGGGAGCAATCCTGCGCATTGACGGCGCTCTGGTCGTGCAGGGGACGGCGGACAACCCGGTGTATTTCACACGCGCCGACCCCGCCGCGGCCTTCGCCCGCCTGATGATCATGTCCGGTTCTACGGCCACGTACGACGACAACGGCGACTATGCTGAAGGTTGTTACATGCGCCACGCCATCATCGAGGGCGGCGGCGAGTACGGCGGCATGTTCTCGGAAGGACAGATCCTGATCAGCGAGGGCTCGCCGTACTTGTGCAACCTGACGATTCGCTGGGGGGAAGCGCGCAACGGCGGCGGGATCGCGTTTATCAGCGAATCACGCAGCCGCCTGGAAAACAGCCTTCTCTACGGGAACTTGTCATCAGGCAACGGCGGCGCGGTGTTTGTCGACCACAACACCGATCCGGTCCTCGCGGGCAATACCATCGTGAACAACACGGCCGGCAACGACGGCGGCGGCGTATTCCTGGCGCATTCCAACGGCGTCCTGTACCGGAACATCATCCAGTCCAATACTGCGGGACGAGACGGCGGCGGTGTCCTGATCGCCGGCTCCAGCCCCACTCTGCGGCTGAACCTGGTTCGATATAACCAGGCGGAAGCCGACGGCGACAATGTGCTTATCCATTCCGGCACAACACCTGTCGTTTTCAACAATGCGTTTGTTGCCGAAGCAGGCGAGACAACAGTCGCAACGAAACAGCATACCGCCGAGAGCACGGAAATCAAGGCTTCCCACAACTACTGGGGCGCGGCGGACCCGGTGCAAGTCCGCTCACAGAAACTGGACAGCGAACAGGAGCCGGCGCGCCCCACGTTGCTTCTTGATCCTATTCTGGAAGCGCCGGTGGACAGCATCGCCGGACATGAAGCGACTATCGACACGGTGATGCTGTACGAGGATCCGGATTACCAGCTCGAATTGCAGACCGACTACATCGGCCACGAAACCCAGGTATACCTGCGTGTCCTGGGGGAAGGCGAGAACCCACGCCTGGTGGACTGGGCGCTGGTGGACATGATCGCCGCGGGGCGCGACACCATTCGCCTGTTGACGCCGGAGACGGGGCCGAATTCCAACGAGTACCGGATGATGATCCGCACCTCCAGCCGTCGCGACCCGGACCGGTTTATTGTCAACGCCACCATTGGCGATAAGCTCTACCTGAAGCCGGTGAATCATCCTGAAAAGACTCTGGAGACGGAAGTCCGGTTCCAGCAGCCGTTTGTGCGCGACCTGGCGCTCAAGGACGTGAAAGACCTGGAGCATATGATCGACGACAGCGTGGTCGCCACGTGGTCGTTCGAGGAGCCCCAGCGCCGGCCCCAGATCGCCTTGAAGATGACCGTGCTCGACACCTTCGACGCCGTCTTCTGGGAATCCGGCGAGGTCCGGCAACACGAATCAAAGTACCGGTATCACGGGCCGCCGTTTACGCCCGCCCGGGATTTCATCCTTCGGGTAGAGACCACCAACGGGAAGATCTGGTCGGAACCGGCGGACATTCTGTTCCACCGTAACGCGATCCCGGCGCCTCCTACCCCGGCCATCCCTGCAAAGGGGCAGGTGTTCCTCACGACTCGGCCCATTTTACAGGTCCGGAGCGAAACCGACCCGGAAGGCGATTCCCTGTTCACGACGTTCCTGGTTCGTCCGGAAAAAGACCTTGGACGAATCCTTCGCAACAGCGGCGAAGTGGTGCAGGACACCTTCCGCACGGCTGTGGTCCAACCGCAGGATGATCCCACCGCGACCATCCCGGCGCGCAGCGCGCACCTCCAGCCGCCCGATCTGGATCGCGGCAAATTGCCCATGGAAGCCACCTGGCAGGTGGGCGAGCCGCTGGACGACAACGCCGTGTACACCATGGCCGCGTTCACCACGGACCACTGGGAGACCACGGACACATCGCAAGCCGTCCGCTTCATCGTCAACCGCTTCAACGACGTCCCCGGCGAATTCGCCATCCAGTGGCCGGAGCAGATGGACGAGGTGTTGCCGACAGACCGGATCACCTGGAGCCAGCCGTTTGATCCTGACCCGGAAGAACAGCTCACCTACAGCATCTCCCTGGGAACGGCGTTTCTGGAAACCGATGTCTCCAGCGTGGTCGCGGGTGAGTTGCAGGGCATCAACGGCATCGGCGATGATGTGGAAGTTCCGCTCACGATTCGGGTGAGTGATCTGGAAGGCGCCACCCGGATCGCCGTTGACAGCGCGCGAGTGGTTGTCTACAACGCAGTGAACGACACGCCCACAGTCCCCACCGGCTTCAATCTGGTGGAGGGACAGCGGGTGCCGACGTACCCCGCCAACCTGGCCTGGCGCGCCTCCAGTGACGAGGACCAGAGCGACCCCGCTTCTTCCCTGGTGTACGATGTGGAGCTGAGCCGTATCTGGGGCGAAAAGGTGGCGGTGCTCCGCACCGGTCCCGGTGTAACCAATATGGACCTGACCCCGATTCAGGACAACTGGCTGGCGTATTGGCGCGTCCGGGCCGTAGATAACACGGAAGCTCAGTCGGCCTGGAGCCCGCCGGTGCTGCTGGAGGTGAACGCCGTCAATGATACCCCGACCGTTCCCACCGGCTTCAACCTGGAAGACGGGCAGATTGTTCGTGAAGTGCCGGCTTACCTGGAATGGGAAGCCTCTACCGACGCAGATGAAAGCGACTCGGCGGCCATTTTCGAGTACGAGGTCGAGCTGCGCCGCAAAAGCGGCGCGCTGCTGGGGGTTCTCCGCACCCGTCCCGGCCAGACCGGCATCCACCTGGATCCGGTACAGGACAACTGGCTGGCCGACTGGCGGGTGAGGACGATTGACGATGAAGGGGCGGCGTCCGACTGGAGCTCCACCCGCATGGTGGAAGTCAACCGCGTCAACGACATGCCGACCACTCCCGACGGGTTCACCCTGTCCGACAGCCAGCGCGCGTTCCAGTATCCGGCGCCCCTGGCCTGGGACGCCTCCAGCGACCTCGACGAGTCCGACCCGCCCTCCTCCCTGATCTATCAGGTCGAGCTGGTGCGCGAAAACGGCGACTCCATCGGTGTGCTGACCACCGCGCCCGGCCAGACCGAGATCGATCTGGACCCGGTAGAGGACAACAGCCGTGCGTTGTGGCGAGTAAGGGCGATCGACGACGAGAGCGGCGCTTCGCCCTGGTCTTCCCGGAGCACCCTCGAAGTCAATGTCAAAGACGACAACCCGAACGCCTTCGCCCTGTTGACGCCCGAAAATGACGCCCGGCCCTACAGCCTGGGGCCGACAACATTCACCTGGGAAGAAGCCATCGATATCGACCCGTTGAATACGGTGACCTACATCTTCTACCTGTCCGAATCCCGTGGTTTTGATGCGAACAAGATCGTGGCGCAGGACACCACCGGCGCGTTGACGTATACCTACAGCCCGGACCTGAAGCATCTGCACGATTACTACTGGAAGGTGGAAGCGCTGGACAACACCGGGCTGTCGACCTGGTCGGACGTTTTCACGTTCCGGGTTATCTCCACGCCGACCGCGCCGCTTTGGACCGGCGAGTGGCCCATGGAGGTCACACCGACCTACCGGGCGCAGTGGGAAGCCTCCACCGATCCGGACCCGCGTGATGTGCTGGCGTACCGTGTTGAGGTGTCCGCCTCGGAATCCTTCCCCGAAGGCGCCACCGCCGCGCTGGATCCGGTCAGCGGTACTGAAGCCGCCCTGAACCAGATCCCGGGGCTGGGCGATGTTGTCGTGGATAACGGCCCGCTGGTGATCCGTGTGAAGGCGCGTGACGACCAGGGGTTCGAGGGACCGTGGAGCACTATTTCCGGGGCGTTCATCAACTTCGAGAACGATACTCCCGAACCGCCGGCGCTGGTGTTCCCCAGCAACGACCGGTTGGACAATACACGGCCCACGTTCCAGTGGTACGCCGGCAAGGACGCCGACCACACCGATCCGCCAAAGACACTGCGCTACGAGATATGGATTGCGCCGGCAGAGTCGCCGGATACGCCGGTCGCCGTTGGGAACGCCATGATCGCGGCCTCAGCGGACGCTCGCACCACAGCGGACATGCCGGTCGCCGGAACGGCGGATAACGGCGCCCTGACCTGGCGGCCGCCGGATCACCTGCCCGACAACAGCGAACTCGTCTGGAAGATGAGGACGTTCGACGACGAGAACACCGCTTCGGAATGGACCGGCCTCACCGCGTTCAGCATCGACCGGAAACCGGAAAAACCGGGCGACTTCGACCTGATGGAACCGGCCAACGAAGCGGCGCTGGATCCGAATACGCCGATCACCTTCACGTGGACGGCATCCACCGACCCCGACCTGGATTCGCACGTGCAGTATAACCTGGTGGTCGGCGACCGGGAATTCGGGCCGATGGACGAGACCACGTTTACGCTGGAAGAAGGGCTTCCGGCAGGGAAATACAAATGGCGCGTCGCCGCCGTGGACAACACCGGCTTGACGAACTACAGCAAGTCCTCCTTCCGGATGGTGGTGGGACAGCCGTAGGGGATCAGACGACGATGATGCCAAACCGGATAGTTCACGCAACTGGCGGCATGGACGTTTCCGGGAAAAAGGGACTGTTACCTTTTTGCCGCTAGAAGTTTTATGTTTAGACAGTATGAATCAAAAAGGTAACTGTACCATTTTTCCGACAATTGATCGTAAGATATACCGTGAAAAGGGACTGTTACCTTTTTGCCGCGAGAAGTTTTATGTTTAGTACAGTGTGAATCAAAAAGGTAACTGTACCATTTTTCCGACAATTGATCGTGAGACAGACCATAAAAAGGGGTACAGTTACCTTTTCGGACACATTGTTGTGAATATCAGCTGATAGCAAGGTTTGAAAAGGTAAAAGTCCCTTTTTCCCCGAGGATCTTACTATCACGGGCGGGACGCCCGTGCTACACGTGGAAACGACATGCTGAACGAAACCATTACCCTGCCGGCGATCAACTTTCCTCCCTTGAACAAACCGGACCGGGTGGGCGAAGTGGTCTTTGTTCTCCGGCGACCGGACGGCGCTGTCTGGCTGCAAACCAAGCTGGATTACCCCGAAGGCGAATACCGTCTTCCCGGCGGCGGGATCAAGCAGGGCGAGGATCCGCTGGCGACTGTCCATCGTGAAGTGGAGGAGGAAACCGGGTTCACCGATCTGGCGCCGTGTCAAGTTGGCGTTCTGGCCTACTGCGGGGCCGAGAGTTCGACAGTGGATTTTACCACTTACCTGTTCCACGCTTCCTGTCCGTCTGCGATACCGGTCAACCAGGACCCCCACGAACTGATCACCGACTGGCGGGCGGTCCAGATTGCTGATCTGCACGCCTTTGAAAAACGTCTTCGGATGATCGAGGGCGAGCGACGTGCATGGGGCCATTTTCGGGCGGCGGCGCTGCAGGCGGTGATCCGGCTGCACCAGGCGGGGCGTCTCTGAATAGAAAAAGGCGTGCCCATGTCAGCAAGCACGCCTAAAAAAAAAAATTGATACGGTACGGTTCCATACGCCGCGAAAACTCCTCACCTGATGTTCTTGCCAGAGCATAGGGCGTAAGGAAGCGCACCGCCATCGGAAGAACTGGGATTCTTTTGTCGCCGTTTCCTGGTTTTTGTTGTGGCGTTTCCTTGACACGCTGTAGATGTCCGAGTGGTCGTTCTATACAGGCTGTTGCACAATAGGAACCGATCTCATTCCAGCGAAGGCTGGAAT
>CAZYOC010000149.1:0-1235 GCA_964648415.1 uncultured bacterium
GGCTTCTAGAATAACTATTCACAAATTAAAATCGCTTTCTATTAAATTAAAACCACATATCTATCCAAAACCATTATCAGTACAATTCTTATTCTTTTGCCTTGTCTTTAACAATCTCTCCCTTCACCGATATTTTTGTTTGATCTGCATCATTTTTTGTAACCGGTTTCGGCTTCGGCTTATCCTTCTTCTTCGGCTTCTCAGGCTTGGGCCGCTGCAACTTGTCCACGATGGAGTCGGTCGGGCAACGATGCGCCGCCGGGAACGGGTCATCCTCGATCGCGTAATTGAACACCGGCAGGTTGGTCTTCGGGTCCATCTGAATCATGCCCGACGGGGTCACCTTTTCCTTGGCGCACATGCCGCAGGTGGTGCAGCCGACCTTGCAGACCTGCTTCACATCCTTCAGCTTGTCATTGTTCACACAGGCCACGTAGACATTGGCTTTGCGCGGAATCAGGTCCATAATGCCGCGCGGGCAGGCTTCCACGCAGTTGCCGCACCCGGTGCAGAGGTCGTCGATCACCCTCGGGAGCTGGTCGTCGCCCATGTACATGGCGTCGAAGGGACAGGACTCCACGCAGTCGGCAAGCCCAAGGCAGCCGTAGTTGCAAGCCTTGAACCCGCCGCCCACCAGTGCAGCCGCCGCGCAGCTCTGTACGCCCTGGTACTCGAAACGCGTTTCGCAGTTATCGGGCGAGCCCTGGCAACGCACCACCGCCACCTTCTCTTCCACTTCACCGGCGTCCGAACCCATGATCTCTGCGATCATGCCCCGCGCTTCTCCACTGGCCACCGGGCAGTCGCTCGCCTGGAGCTCGCCTTCCACGATTTTCAGGGCCATCTGACGGCAGCCGGCTTCACCGCACGCGCCGCAGTTCGCCCCGGGGAGCGCATCGTCCACTTCTTCGACACGCGGGTCCACGTACACGTAGAACACCTTCGAGGCGATCGCCAGCCCGGCCCCGAACAGCAGCCCCAGCGCGCCTACCGAAATGATCGCTCCAACAATGCCGATGTCCACGTCCTGCTCCTATGGTTGATGCGGAACAAACCGCCGCATGCGTTCACCACGACGACAATATAGGTCCAATTGCTTAATAATCAAAATGTTAGGTTTGACTAAGTATATCTCTCTTGTTTTGTCGTGTCGGGTCGTCAGCGCCGTCTGCGAAGACCTGACACCGCTCTGGATTCCTGCTTCCGCAGGAATGACACTCGTTGTTAATTCTGAT
>CAZYOC010000149.1:1335-11021 GCA_964648415.1 uncultured bacterium
GGAATGACACTCGTTGTTGATTCTGATACAGTATGCCTGCGCAGGAATGATAACTCTTGTCGTGTCGGGTCGTTAGCGCCGTCTGCGGAGACCTGACACCGCTCTGGATTCCTGCTTCCGCAGGAATGACACTCGTTGTTGATTCTGATACAGTCGAATGACAACCATTCCCTCGGATCTCTGTGCATCATTCAGTCTTTTTTCACTTTTTTCACTTTTTTCACTTTCTTTACTATCTTTACTTCTCGTCTATCCCACAGAAAGCCCGCTGAATCCCAGAAACGCGATCGCCATCAGGCCCGCCATGATAAACGCGATGGGAATCCCCTGCAGCGCCTTGGGCACATCCGCCAGCTCCAGCCGCTCACGGATTCCCGCCATGAGCACCAGCGCGATGGTGAAGCCGATGCCTGCGGCGATGCCGTTGACCAGCGACTCGATCAGGTTGTAGTTCTCGTCGATGTTCAGCACCGCCACGCCCAGCACCGCGCAGTTGGTGGTGATCAGCGGCAGGTAGATGCCCAGCGAGCTGTAGAGCGCCGGCATCTGCTTCTGCAGCATCATTTCCACGAGTTGCACCAGCGAGGCGATGACGAGAATAAACGAAATCGTGCGCAGGAAGGTCAGGTCCACCGGATGTTCCGGTGAACTCCACACATTGGTGGCCGGATCAAGCAGGTAGACATAAATCAGCCAGGAAACCAGCGAGGCCAGCGTCATCACGAAGATCACAGCGAAGCTCATTCCGATTGCGCTGTCCAGCTTCTTCGACACGCCGATGTATGGGCAGATCCCCAGGAAACGGGCCAACACATAGTTGTTTACCAGGATGGATCCGACCGCGATAACAAACAAGTTCGTGAAATCCATCTCTACTCGCTCCTGTGGAAGCCTTTTTGAATCGCTTCCTGTTGTTTTTTCTCAGCTTTGCGTTCATCAAACCAGTTAAACAGCCCCAGCCAGAGCCCCATGGTGATAAACGCACCGGGGGCCAGCATGAACAGCAACACGGGTTCAAACCCGCCGGGGACCACCTGGATCGCCAGCGCCGCCACCGGATTCGATGGATCCGGGATGCTGATGGTGCCGTTGCCCAGCACCTCACGCACCAGCGCGATCAGCACCAGCGCGAAGGTGAAGCCGACCGACATCCCCCAGGCGTCCACCAGCGACGCCACCGGGCCGTTCTTGCTCGCCCAGGCTTCCGCACGGCCCAGAATCATACAGTTCACCACGATCAGCGGCACGAAAATGCCCAGCGCCTTGAACAGAGCGGGCGCGTACGCCGCCATCACCATCTCCACAATGGTCACGAAGGTCGCAATGATCACGATGAAGATCGGGATACGGATCTTGGGCGGTACGCCTTTTCGGATCAGACTGACAATCAGGTTGCTCATGGTCAGCACGAACAACACCGACACGCCCATTCCCAGGGCGTTGAAAACCGAAGACGAGACCGCCAGCGCGGGACAGAGCCCGAGGGCCAGCCGCAGCACCGGGTTCTCTTCGATCAGGCCTCGATTGAAGACATGTCCCAGGTTCATTCCCGGCCCTCCCCGTCGTCATGCTCGTAGCCGGTCGGCTGTGCGCCGGGGCTGCGGGCTACCTCGATCTCGGTGTGGCTGCCGCTGTCGGCGTCCACAGTGGTCGTTTCCACCGTCTGATCCACACCGCCGCGCGCTTCAATGTCCGCCTGGATCTGGTTCGCCAGCTCCTGCACCGACACGCTGATCGCCCGGCTGGTGATGGTCGCCCCGGTAATCGAGTCGATACTGCCGCCGTCCTTCTTCACCGCTACCGTGCCGGCTTTCAACTCGTT
This sequence comes from uncultured bacterium, assembly GCA_964648415.1. Taxonomy (GTDB): domain Bacteria; phylum Electryoneota; class Electryoneia; order Electryoneales; family Electryoneaceae. The sequence goes on from CAZYOC010000149.1 coordinate 3,158, forward strand.
GAACTGGTCCAGGAAGGACGGTTCCTCCGCCTTCGTGCCCAGCCCCGGCGTCTCCTGCTGGAACAGGATCCTCATGCCGACAATCTCGAAATCGCGGTTCATGCCGGTCACGGTTTCGATCGTGCTCGAATAGCCTTTGCCAAAAGCCGTACCCACAAAGCCCACAACCGCACCCTGGAGATCCTTCACCAGGTAGTACGTGAAGCCGTCTTCCGTCACCACCTCCTCGAAAGTGACATCACCGAGCGAAGCGGTCACTTCCTGCCTCGCCTCCCGGGCTTCTTGCGCCTTGTTCTCCGCGATGATGGGCGCGGTCTGTTTGTTGATCAAGGCCAACGCCGTGGCGGCGATGGCGGTGATCAGCATCAGGATCGCCCCTAATCGTGCCACAAGCATCTTACGCCTCCTTTGCGGTCTTGACGCGCCCGAATCGGCGCGGCGTGGTCCACCGGTCGATCAACGGCGACACCAGGTTCATCAACAGGATCGCATAGCAGACCCCTTCCGGGTAGCCGCCGACCTGACGGATCATCAGCGTCAACAACCCGCACCCGACCCCGAACCAGAGCCGTCCGCTCTTGGTAATCGGCGAAGTGACCATATCCGTCGCCATGTAGAACGCGCCCAGGATCAACCCGCCGCTGAAGATGTAGAAAACCGGGTCGATGCCCAGCAGCCAGCCGCCCAGGCCGACCACCGCAATGAAGCTCAACGGCACCCGCCAGTCGATGTAGTTCTTGTAAATGAGGAAAATGCCGCCCAGGATGAGCAGCAGTGCGGACGTTTCACCGATACAACCGCCGATGTTGCCGAAGAAAGCGTCACCCAGCAACGTCTTCAGGTATTCCAACTGGTCCATGGCCATGTTGACCAGGCCGACGCCCTCCGCGCCCACGGGTTCACTTACCGTCTGCATCGCTGACTTGTTCAACTCCAGTGGAGTCGCGTAGCTGATCGCATCCGGCATGCCGCCCGAGGACATTCCGGCAACAATCCCTTCCTTGCCCAGGTCAATCCCGAAATCGGCGGGGTTGACATTCCAGGTGAAGAAGTCATATCCCGGCAGTTTCCACCAGCCCGCCGGCAGCCAGTCCTTGGTCATGTGGACCGGCCAGGAGGCCAGCAGGAACGCGCGACCCACCAGGGCGGGATTCATCGGGTTCCACCCCAGACCGCCGAAGGGCATCTTGGCGATGGCAATGGCGAACATGCTGCCGACCACCGGAATCCACCAGGGTACGCCCGCCGGGAGGTTGAAGCTGACCAGCAGGCCGGCCAGCATCGCGCTGCCGTCACCCACCGTCACCGGCATCTTGAAGACTCTTTGCAGCACCCCTTCGGTCGCCATGGCCGCAGCCATGCCCAACAGGCAAATCACCAGCGCACGGAACCCGAAGAAATAGGTCGAAGCGATCACCACCGGCAGCAGCGTCAGCGTCACCGTGTTCATCACCTTCGACACCGACTCGTTATCACGGATATGAGGCGAGGACGACAGCGTGAAAGTTCGTGGCGGCGGTTCTTCCTTCTTCTCCTTCTTCGCCGGCGGCTTCGGTTTCTCTACGGGCTTGTCCGTCTTCGGCTTCGGCTTTTCCGCAGCGGCGGGTTTGGGAGCCTGAGGCTTGGTTTCAGGCTTTACCGCCTGCTTGGCGACTTCCTTAACCTGCTCCGCCTTCGGCTTCTCAGTAGGTTTCGGAGTCGGTTCCTCTTCCGCCGTCTCCTCTTCCTTTATCTCTTTACCCGCCTGCGGCTCTTTCTCTGCCTCGCCCTCGACTTCCACACCGGCAGGGTCAGGCGCTTGAGGCTTGGCGTCCGGCTTCACAGAATGCTTCGCCGCGTCCTTCACCTCTTCCGCCTTCTCTTCCGGCTGCTTTTCCTCCCCCTCGGGTGCGGGGGCGTTGTTCTTCTGCTCGTCGCTCACTTACGCCCCCTTCTTCTTTTGAGCCTGTTTCCGTTTTTCCGCCATGATGCTCGTCTTTCCAAACCGGATATGCTGCACCAGGTTGCGTTTCGATGGACAGACAAAGGAGCAGGAGCCGCACTCGATGCACTCCAGCGCGCCTTCCTTTTCCGCATCCTCGAGCCGCTCGAACTCGCTGAGTCGTGCGATGTAGGTCGGCTGCAAAAACATCGGGCAGACCGACACACAACGCCCGCAGACCAGACAGGGCTGCTCGGCGGCGATGGTCGCCTCCGGATCGGTCAGCACCAGGATGCCGCTCGTACCTTTAATGACCGGAACAACATCCGTCCACTGCGCGGACCCCATCATCGGGCCGCCATTGAGCAGCTTCCTCGCGCCGTCGGTGTACCCGCCCGCCGCCTTGATCAGCTCTGCGAACGGCGTCCCGATCCGTGCGATTACGTTGACAGGGTTTTTCACGCCCGCCCCGGTCACCGTGACATACCGTTCGATCAGCGGTTTCTTGTACCGCACCGCCTCGTAGATGGCCTTGCACGAGCCCACGTTCTGCACCAGGCAGCCCACATCCATGGGCAACGCCGGCGGCGGCGGGGTCTCACGGCCGGTCAACGCTTTGATCAACTGCTTTTCCGCCCCCTGCGGGTACTTGACAGGCAGCATCTCCACCCGGATCTCGGGGAAGTCCTTCGCGGCCGCCTCTTTCAACGACTTGACCGCGTCGGGCTTGTTGTCCTCGATGCCCACGTAAAGCGTCTTCGCCCCGACCGTCTTCGCCACCAGGGTGGCCCCGGCCAGGATGTCGTAGGGATGCTCCAGCATCAGGCGATGGTCGCTGGTCAGGTAAGGCTCGCACTCCGCGCCGTTGATGATCACCGTGTCGATCGGCTTGTCCTTGGGCGGGGACAGCTTGACATGGGTCGGGAAGGCCGCGCCGCCCATGCCCGCCAGGCCCGCGTTCTTCACACGCTCCCGGACCGTGTCGGCGTCGGCGTCCCGCCAGTGGGTATCCTCCTCCATCCCGTCCCACCAGTCATCCTCATCGCCGGTACGCTCGATGGTGATGGTCTCGACACTTTTACCGAAAGGATGCGGGTAGATCCCCACATCCTTCACCACGCCGGTAATGGGAGAATGAGAAGGAACCGACACAAACCCGCCGGGTTCGGTCACCGGCTGCCCGGTCTTGACCTCGTCCTTCTTCTTGACCAACGGCTTACTCGGGGCGCCGATGTGCTGCAGGATGGGGACGTACACCACATCCGGCAACGGCAGCTTTTCCCCTTGCTTGCCGGCGGTCAGCTTGAACTCCGGGGGGTGCGTCCCGCCGCGAAAGGTTTTACTCATCGTGCTCAGCCTCCGGACTGCCAGGGCTCTCTCTCTATGACCTTTTTGCAAGTATCCCTTCACAGGATACTCAGGATGTCAAGGATAACTTCTTGAATTAAGAATTAAAAATTAAGAATTAAGAATTAAGAATTAGGGGACTGGTTAGCTTGAGTCACTAATTTGTAAACCCTTGAAAATCTTAAAGTTGAGAGACGCGATAAGTCGTTGATAAATATGGGCTTAAACAGTATTCAACCTGAAAAGTGACTCCTCGTGTCCAGTGCCAAAAATTTATGGTTAAAAATCAATACGGATGTTAACCATACAATTTTGTTTTACCTTTATAACACTTTTCAAATCGTAGTATTCATTTCGCTATCGGTTAAACACCTGAGCTGCGGAACAAGTAATCCAAAAGTGCCCACAATAGGGCCTGTTGCACGAATTCTGATGTCTCTCATTCCAGCGAAGGCTGGAATGAGATCGGTTCCTATTGTGCAACAGTCTGTATAGCTCTTTTTTCACTTTTTTCACTTTCTTTACTTTTTTCACTACGAAGTTGCTACCATGCAAAATGCGGGAACTGGCTCGCCATCTCCTCCACTTCCGCGCGGATCGCACGGCGATGGTGCTTGTCATCCCACTTCTGCATCACACGGTCAATCCACTCGGCGATCTTCTTCATCTCGTCCAGACCCATGCCGCGCGTGGTCAACGCCGGCGTACCCAGACGAATCCCGCTGGTGACAAACGGGCTCTGCTTGTCGCCCGGCACCATGTTCTTGTTCGCCGTAATCCCGCTCCATTCCAATGACTTCTCCGCATCCTTGCCGGTCACACCCTTGTTGGTCAGGTCCACCAGCATCAGGTGGTTGTCGGTGCCGTCGGACACCAAGTTGAAGTCCCGCTTCTTCAATTCTTCCGCCAGCACTTGAGCATTGTCCAGCACCTTCTGGATGTAATCCTTGAAATCAGGCTGAAGCGCCTCTTTGAACGCCACCGCTTTGGCGGCGATGATGTGCATCAGCGGGCCGCCCTGGATGCCCGGGAACACCACGCTGTCCACCGCATCGGTGATCGTCTTCGGCTTCGGCATGCCCGCGAGCAGGATTTCGCCGCCCTCGTAGCTCGACAGGATCATGCCGCCGCGAGGTCCACGCAGGGTCTTGTGCGTGGTCGTGGTCACCAGGTGGCAATGCGGCAGCGGATCGGGATGCAACCCGGTCGCCACCATCCCCGCAAAGTGGGCGATGTCCGCCACCAGGTACGCACCCACCTCGTCGGCGATCTCACGGAACCTCGCAAAATCCCAGAAACGGGGATACGCCGACGCACCGGTCACAATCAGCTTCGGCTTGACTTCACGCGCCAGTTTCGCGACCTCGTCCATGTCGATCCGGCCGGTCTTCTCATTTAACGTATAAGGATGCACGTCATACAGCCGTCCCGACATGTTCACCGGGCTGCCGTGAGTCAAATGGCCGCCGTGGTTCAGGTGCAGCCCCATGATCGGAACCTTGGTCCCGTCGCCCTTCTCAAACGGGTCGATCAACGCCATGTACATACCCTGGTTGGCCTGGCTGCCGCTGTGCGGCTGTACATTGGCCCACGCGCACTTGAAAAGCTCACAGGCGCGGTCGATGGCGAGCTGCTCCGCCTCGTCAACAAATTTGCAGCCGCCGTAGTAACGCTTTTTCGGGTAACCTTCAGCATATTTGTTCGTCAATACCGACCCCGCCACAGCCTGAACATGCGGGCTGACAATATTCTCCGAGGCGATCATCTCCAGCTTCTTCACCTGGCGATCATACTCGTTTTCAACAACTTGCGCTATGTCAGGATCGAACTGTTTGAGGGCTTCGCTGCTCATGGGGCTCTCCCTTGTGAATGACGGAACAATCTCGAATGCAATATTGTTAGGCGTGCTTAATAAGTCGTTACGTTTCTTAAGGTTGTAAGCTGCAATGAAGGGGGAATATACAAAAGGAAAAGGGCTCATTCGAGCCCTTGGAGCATGGCTTTTCGGTCAGGTTTTGCAAGCTGTTGAAATCGTTTATGCTGAGGCTTGATAACTTTGTCACATTAGAGCCGGAACCGGAGGTGGTCCAAATGGGTTATATCTCTTTCCAGGCAGGATCGCTCCTGATGGTTTTAACCGCCTCCTCGAGGTCGGCGAGTTCACTGCTTGGGCAGAGACGATGGATGGAGTACCGCACCAGTTTGCTGGCGTTGCGGCTCTCCACTCCTTCATCGTCCAACTTGTCCGCCAGCAGGTTGATGACCTTATGTGTCTCCGGGGACAAGGTGAAGCTGCGCTGCCCGACTTCCGCCGGCGCCTCATCAAGACGTGCGGTCAGGTTCCGGATCTTCTCAATCAGCACCTTCGGGTCCACCGGCTTGATCACGAAGTCGCTGACCCCGTTCTTCATGGCGTTGATCACGGTTTCGCGAGCCCCTTCCGTGGTCACCATGATAATCGGCACGTCGCTGTGGTCCGGGTTGGCGCGAATGGCTTTCACCGCCGTGAGGCCGTCCATCACCGGCATGTTCCAGTCCATCAGGACGATGTCCACGCCAAACATGCGGTCCAGCGCCTCCTGCCCGTTGGACGCTTCCACGACATGCGTGAATCCAGCCATCGAGAGAATGCTCTTGATGGCGCGCCGCATGGTCAATGAGTCATCAGTGATCAGGATCTTCATGGCAACCCGCACACCTTTTGCTTGCCTGATGGTGAACTTCAGGGAAAGATACCTCGAAGTCTTTGAGGATTCCATAGCAAAATTTTACAACCAACCTGAACCGTGACGCTTCCGGCGCTGGCCGTTGTTGTAGAATCCAATTCTCACGTATATTTGATCATCTCGCATAGCTGGTCTCCGGAGACATGTCAACAGAGAGGCAGACATGGACATGCAACACGCTCGCGAATTGTTGATCGATCACGCTGCTGCGCCCGGCGACCCCGCTAACACACAACTCTGGCTGGCGCTGGGGTGGGCGCATGTGGACACTTCCGAAGCTCTGGACCGGCTTGAAGCGGTGCTGGCCACGCAGGAGCCCGATGGCCGCCTGCCGTTGTCTACGGCAGACCCGCTGCTGACCACACTGACCGCTCTTCCCCTGGCCGCCTTCGTGCTGCAACGTATCGTCCAGCAGAACGGCGACCCCGCCCGTTGCAAAGCGCTGGTCGTGCGCCTCGACAGGCAACACGCCTGGTTCTGGAAAAACCGCGACCCGTTATCCATGAAGTGGGTGACCGTGCGTCACCCCTGGGAGAGCGGAGAGACCAACTCGCCGGTCTGGGACACGCTGCTGGGGTTCTCCGAGGATGATCCGCCGCCTGATGATGACCAACGGGCGCAGGCGCTGAACGAGCTGGCGCACACCCTCCAACAGAAACCAGACGCTTTCTCCGTCTACAATCCCTTCCTGTCCGCCATCCTGGTTAAGGCGGAAGAGATTCTGACCGAACTTGGGCGCGCCTTCCGCCTCATGTTGGGCTCCAAACGCCGGGCGGCGGTGGGAAGGTCCGGCCTGCTGGATCGTCCCTGGGACGGCTCCCTGGGACGCTTCCGGTATATCGACCACCTCAACGGCCGCTCCGCCTATCCCGACACATTGCCGCCCCTGCTCCCCGCACTTATGGAGCTGCCCGGACATATGAAGAAACAGGTGCTGGCCATTCTGGCGAACCGGTACAGCACTCCCTACGGCATACCCACACTGCCGCCGGACCACGAGCTGTTCGCATCAGCCATTCCCTGGCGCGGCGCCGTAGATCTCGAGCTGAACTGGTGGCTGTCGGCGCAATTGGGAGCCGGATTCGTTGAGGACACCCTGCGACTGGTGAACGACTCAGGATGTTTTGAACACTATGACTCGCAATCCGGGCATGGCATCGAGGAAGAGTCGGTGGTTGCAGCGGCGGTGGCGCTGGATCTGGCGACTATGCGAGCTTCGAACGCCTGAAAAGTCGAGTGGAGCGTTGCACCTGGCTTGATGAGTTTTGCCCCGGGCAGCTCGATGTGATGCTTGCCTGAGATCCGTTTACAGCTCCATGAACGATCAAGGGACCGTACTAGAAGCCCGGCCGGAAACCCACTTTTTGCGAAATACCGACCAAATCCCGGTTCTCATACAACGAACGCTCCAGCGCCATCACGCTGTTTATGAAACACTTCCGCTGAGCACGATCCGGCAATGAGAACCGACGACTCCTGCAAAAACGTCCGAATTACACTTCCGGCCAGACTTCTAGTGGTTCTCCACCTGAATAAACCATGATATGAGCACAGTTTGGACACATGGCCCGATACGCCCTCCATGATGCTTTTCACGTCAACCGATTGACACAATGTACGCAAATGCAAGACTCTCGAACCATCCCGCGATGAGCAAGTCGGGAGGGCCTATCGGATGCTGGGAAACAAAGTCTCGTTAGAGGTGGCACTGGACCCCGATCAAACCATTCGAGGGCAGGCTCTGCGCTGGGGATGACATCATGGGGCATTTCGAGCATTCATATATCCCGGCTTGCTCTCATGCTTTAGAGGGTTTATAGCGATTCCCGAAATTGCTCCGTCATGCGAGAACTTTTTGCATTTAGGTGCG